>NZ_JANAVN010000018.1:0-129844 GCF_024213565.1 Paenibacillus sp. Lou8.1 | reverse complement strand
TATATAACATTAACGCGGTGTCGTCTTAAATAAAATGAACATAAAAAAAGCTGTCGAGACTTTCTCGACAGCCTGAAAGCCCGTTATGCGACGGGCTTTGTTTAACAAAAAAAATATATTCACAAATTTTCTTCTAAAATTTTAGGATTAGTTAAATACGACCGTTTTGTTCTCATGAACCAGAATACGATCCTCTGCATGCCACTTCACGGCTCTTGCCAAAACGACCCGCTCTATGGTGCGACCGATCCGCTTTAGCTCATTTACATCATCTCCGTGACTTACCCGCTGCACGTCCTGCTCAATGATCGGGCCGCCGTCCAATTCTTCAGTTACATAATGCGCAGTAGCACCAATAATTTTCACACCGCGATTATAGGCTTGGGCATATGGCTTCCCACCCACGAATGCGGGCAGAAAGGAATGATGGATATTGATAATCCGGTTGCGATAATGCTCAATAAACTTGGGCGAAATAATCTGCATGTAACGGGCCAAAATGATAACGTCAATGTCTTCGCCAATGACCTCTAGTTGACGACGCTCCGCCTCCGGTTTAGTATGGGCTGTTACCGGAATATGGTGATACGGGATGCCAAATGATTCCACATACTCCTTCATATCCGGATGATTACTAACCACCAATGAAATATCCGCGTCCAGATCTCCTGCCTGCCATTGCCACAGCAGTTCTACCAAACAGTGATCTTCTTTGGAAACGAAAATAGCCAGTTTTTTCTTGCGGCTGACCGCAGAAATCGTCCACTCCATACGGAATTGCTCGGCAACAGCGGCAAAATCCTGCTCCAACTGTGGCTGGGTTGCACTCAAATTCGGCAGATCAAATTCAATCCGCATAAAAAACATACCGCCGGACGGGTCCATTGTATATTGGTCAGATTGAACGATATTGGCCCCATGCTCATACAAAAAACGGGACACGGCCGCTACAATACCTGGTCCGTCTGGACAAGATACAAGCATACGCGCGCGGTTTTCATGGGCTGATAGAGTGCTATTTGGCTGATGTTTTACGTGAATTTCCATGTGGCTATTAATCCCCCTTAGCTTATACCGTCACTGGCAAATGACTGCCGGCAAACCAGGCAATCAACCGTTGATTAATGTGTTCTTCGCTCAAATCTGGAAATAGTGCTGCTTCCGTTATCATGTCATACAGACGCTCCAACGGCTCACGTGGATCGGCTTTTCTTGCTTTGGCATCATTTTTCAGCAGAGTCCAGGTGTCCAGCACAAATTTACGGACATCCACATCCTGTTTTTTGAAAAACGAATGCAATTGCTCTACCTGACCCAAAAACTCATCCCCAAAGCGCTCCTTTACATTTCCGCGAAGCAGGGCAATTTCAACCTCATACATCGGACGCTGAGTTTTGGCTTCCTTCCCAATCCATGGCGTCTCCAAAATAAACGGACGTCCTTGAAGTGCTTCATGATGCACCACATTATGAATCGTCTGATAGCCAATCCAGCCTGATCCGATCGGAGTATGTCGGTCTTTATGAGCGCCAACTGGATTCTTACTGTCATTAATGTGAACAACTGCGATGCGATTCAAGCCGACAATGCGGTCGAATTGCTCTAATACACCGTCCAGATCATTTACGATATCATAACCCGCATCGTGAATGTGACAGGTGTCCATACAAACTGTAAGACGCTCGTTATGCTCTACTTTATCTATAATGGAGGCAATCTCCTCAAAGCTACGACCCATTTCCGTTCCTTTGCCTGCCATCGTTTCAAGCGCAATGTTAACATCTGTCTCCTTCACACCGTTTAGTACCTCGTTCAAACCATCAGCAATACGCCCAATTCCGTATTCTGCATCCTTATCGGTAAAAGCGCCTGGATGTAGCACGATATTTTTCACACCAATCGCGTGTGTGCGTCGAATTTCCTCCTGAAGAAAGCTGACCGCAAGCTCATAGGTATTTTCTTTGTAAGAGCCAAGGTTGATGATATACGGGGCATGCACCACGATATCTTCCATTCCCTTCTCAGCCATTAACTGCTTGCCTTCCTCCAAATACATGGACTCCATTGGCTTACGGCGCGTGTTTTGCGGTGCTCCCGTGTATATCATAAAGGAGCTGGACCCGTAAGAAGACGCTTCTTTTGTAGCGCTGAGCAGACCCTTGTCCGAGAAGGACACATGAGAACCAATTTTCAGCATGATTCTGATTCATCCCCTTATCCTGTTATGCTTGTCTTATTTTAATTTAATCATTTTAACGTGATTATTGAAATCAAACAACATAGCTTTTATGGCAGCTTTCTTAAATGACTCTATTAAGGGAACACGTAGATAAAGTACACATCCGAATATATATTAGTCAAACAAGGGTAAATAAAATCATGAATTGACATCCTTAACCGTATAAAGGTACATTCATATGAAGTTTTTTTCTCGAAAAGGGTTATATTCTATAACAGATGTATTTTTTTGTGAATCGGAAGGAGAGCTGGCTCCATGAACATCATCGTATGTGGAGGAACTGGATTGGTGGGGAGTGCACTGGTCAAAAGCTTGCTAGACGACGGATACACCGTGAAAGTCGTTACCCGCAAGCCACTGGTAGGACACGAAGCGAGCCCCCGTTTGCAATATATGAGTTGGAACGAATTAAAACAAAAGCCTGAAGTACTGGAAGGCACCGATGCGGTCGTTAATTTAGCAGGCGAAACGCTGAATCAGCGCTGGACGGATAAGTCCAAACAAAGAATTCTTCAATCACGACTGCTATCTGTTGCCCGGTTGGCTCAAGCATTGAATGCTCTACAAAAAAAGCCGAAAGTTATCATTCAGGCTTCGGCTGTTGCCGCCTATGGTACTTCCCTGACCGAAACATTCGATGAAACGAGCCCTCGCTGTTCGGAAGATTTTCTGTCTCAGGTGGTAGAGCAATGGGAGGAAGCCGCCAATGCCTACCCTTCTGATTCCCGTTTAATCAAGTTACGCATTAGCCTTGTGCTGGACAGAAAAAAAGGGGCATTCCCCCTCATGAAGATGCCTTATAGCTTCGGATTCGGCGGCAAAATAGGCAGTGGTCATCAATGGATGAGCTGGATTCATATTGAAGATATCGTTCGTCTGATCACGTACTGCATCCATACGACGGAAATCGTCGGGGCAGTGAATGCTTCATCACCACATCCCTTGACGAACGACCAGTTTGGGAGGACAGTAGCTACGGTATATCACCGTCCGCACTGGTTTCCCGTCCCCAGCATTCTCGTTTCAAAGCTAGTTGGTGAGATGAGCACGCTTGTATTGGATGGTCAAAAGGTACTACCGCGCAAAGCGCTGGAGCACGGATTTAAGTTTAACTATCCTTCACTTAAGGACGCTCTTGAGGAACTCCATTCTTCCCAAAAACAGCATTGAATCTAAAAAGAGGAACTCCAGGCTGGTAGGTAGTGTCACTGCCAGCTTAGAGTTCTTTTTTAGAGCGTAATCTATTTTCATTTTAGCCTATCCCAGTAGACTCCCTTTAATCCAAACTATCACTACCCTATAAAAACAACTGCTTCCTTACGTTGAAACGCGCTAGGCAGTTTTTCTATGAGTGTTATTACTCGTTCAACGAGTTTATTTTTGTGATCCTCCTCTAAATTTCTTTCTGCCCAATTCTGAAGTTGTCGAAGCTCAGATAAAATAATAGGTAGGTCTTCCTCCTCAACATCAACTCCTGTTGAAAATAAATCTATCCATTGTAATCCTAGAGATTCGATAGCTGGTTGCCAACATTCATTAAAAAATGATTCTGACGCAAGGGGAAGAAAAAAACTTTTTTCAAACTCATTTTGTGGTTCGAGTATCATAACGCTAACTGACATTTATTTTCCGCCTCCAAACTGAACGCTAAATTTATAATCTGGAAACTCCTTTTGAAGCTGATTTAGGCTGTTCTCGGCAGCTTTCCTCAATTCAGGTGTATCACCATCTAATCTGAATACAAATTCCCGAATATCTTTAATACTATCGAGATGGGGAATATAACATGAACTATTTTTTGTTGCTCTTGTAGTAAATGCATTATTTTCTAGTTCATTGATTCGATTTCGAGTCTTTTTTAATAATTGTTTATCCGTAAATTCTTGGGGCGTTTGAGCTGGTAAACCTGTCTTAGGATTTACTTTATCTAATCCTTTTGCAGATTTATCTTCGTAGAATATTTTCTTTTTCAAATCAATTTCATCGAATTCTCCTATAGATTCACCTTTTTTATTGACAATCTCCACTTCTTTTGGATTTTTACCTCCACCTTCGCCATATGCCACAATTCTGCTGGGCTTTTCCCTATTCCGCTAGCACTTTTAACTGCTGTTGTACCTCCATGTGCTGCTAAAGCTGCTGAGCCAATCAATCCAGGTACTCCGATTATACTACCAACTCCCGTAGATGAAACAGCAACTGATAATCCTTCTTCATCTATTCCAGCTATTACCTCACCAACCATACTGCTCTTGAATCTGCGTGCAACAGTCCATCCTTGCTCGGTCAGAACTACAGGGCACACTCTGCGGTTGGACGGGCGACTTGCCTCGCCACCACTTCCTTGGCCTCCAGGCTGTTGATCAGTTAGGTTACGATTGGAGGGTTAGGCTGATATACCGGCTGATCTCCGACACTTTGGGTTCTTCTTTCTTGATATGTACCATACGTTATATACATGGCATTAATATCAGCCCACTCGCTTGGTGAGCGAGGAAGCCTTCAGCAGTTGGCGGAGCGAATTTGGTTTAAGGCGGGTTCCCTGCAAAAATACGCTGAGATGACATGATTAAGTCTGGAAAATTTCACAAATGAAGCGAGATTATGGACCGGACGGGCAGATTACAACAAAAAGAGAAGCATACCCGCCCCTCTTTATATAAAGCATCTATTCTGCTTAAGGTTAACGATACAAAAAGTCAAATCTTGAAAAAAAAGAAAAAGTATCAATGATTGAATTAAACGGGGGAATTGCTTGTTTGGCATTCTCAGGAACCCTTTATGTTTTCTTTAAAACTGCTGCGAAGAACTCGCTATCACTTACGTGATCTCCACCATTAACATCTGCATACACCTTTTCGAGCGTAAATCCAGCATCATTCACTTCTTTTTCAAAACTCTCAATGCTAAAATGTTGGTTCCAATAATTATAATTTACGATCTCACCATCCCCAAAAATCAGAACAATTTTCTCTAGCGAGACTTGATCAGGGTATTTCATTGAAGCGTGTAGCATTAAATGTTTTCGGTCCGAGAATGGACTATCTTTTCTTGCAAGACCCCACATTAAGTTTTGCGGAAATTTCTCATAACTCACATCTGACAGAACGTCTAACAGAACTAATCCTCCAGGTTTTAAACCACGGTGGATGTTACCAAGTATTTTCCTTCTATCCTCTGGGCTAAAGACACTATAAATTTGATAAATCAGCAGCGCTAGATCAAATTCATTGTCAATATTAATGTCGGTAATATCTTCAATTCTGTAATTTATTTCTAGACCATTTTTTTCGGCCTCATTGATGGCATAGTCGATTGATGTTTTGTTGAAATCTACACCAATAACATCATAGCCTTTAAAAGCTAATTTTTGGGAGTACAGCCCAGGACCACAGCCTAAATCAATAACTTTACGATAGTTCTCTACCGAAGCAATTTTGCTAATGAACTCAACGGTCTCAAGAATAAAATCGCTACCCTTGCTTCCTCCAGGTATACTCTCATCAAAATGTCCTTTAAGAACAAGATCAGCCCGATCTGAATCAAGCCAGATTTCTTGTGTCCCTTTCTCAAATGGCTCAGGGTTTTGCGCTATTTCTAATAACTTTTCCATCCTCATCACCCTTAAATGTATTATTAATCATTTATGTGTACACAGGAATTAACGGTTGCTTAGCTGGGGGCAGCTAAGCAACCGTTGCACATTGTTTTACATCAACCAAGAATACTTAGCACCCCCAAATACTGATGGATGAATTTCCCACGGTAGTAAGAGTCGTGGTTATTGTTGTTATTGTTGCTTCCATTGCTTGGCCTTTACCGTCTACGTCATGTGCTAATTTTTGCAGTTCCAGTACTTCGTTCATTCTTTTCACCTCCCTTCTTAATTAAAAATATTATTTAGCAAATATGACTACTAATGGTGGAGTAGAAAATAATTGTTGACCCTACACTTGTTGTTGTAAAATTGCTTCCACTGCTTAACCTTTACCATCTGCGGCATGTGCTAATTTTTGCAATTCGAGTACGGCATTCACACCTTTCACCTCCTTTTCTTGTTCAAGATCATTCATTTGGCAATCATTTTTATGAAGAGCCCACTGATGTAACCTTGGACTTTGTTCTGGTCAGAAACTCATCTGAATTCACAAGTGGCAGCCAGTAAAGTGGGTTTTCTTTGACGATCGCCATTAGTGCTAATATAATTCCTGAACTACCTGTATAAATGTCATCAGCCAATCTATAAGAAAACTGCCCTGGGTATACATAGCATCCATTCTTCTCAATTAAGAATATATTAAGTAAATTTAGTATTTCGCCAATCATTTTGTTGCGTTGCTCAACGCAATTAACCATGGATGGGAGCAACAAAAGGCTACCTGCTCCATCGAATAAGCTTCCACTGATGGTGCAACGTGTCTTTGATAATTGTAAAATTGCATCCATTTCTTCTCTATACAGATTTTGTCCACTCACATGATTTAAGAACCAAATCGAAATTGCAATTCCAATAGATCCGCCTGAAAGGTATGGTAAAAGTCGATTTCTATTATCCAATGTTTGCAATACGCCCGTCATATCATCTTTTTGGGTTCTCTCCAGATCTTCCCGTATCAATGATTCTGCCTGATTCAAATACTTCTTATCATGGGTAATTGAATAAAGTGCTGAGTAGAATAGAGACACACCAGATAATCCATCAATTGCACCTATTTCTACGGCCATCCAGTCATTAGCTTTTAACGATTCAGCCTTGACTCTATTAACTTCAATTAACTCTTCTATTACTCTAGCGAATTGCAAATGTTCACTATCCCCAGTTTCAAGGTATAAGCTAATAATGAATAATCCTATTCCCGAAAGACCGGAGCGTAAAGAAATATTCGATTCATGAATATTGTCTCTGAGAAGTTTCAATTCATATAAGACAGTTTCCTTATAGCCTTTATCATAAAGCAAAGCCCAGGTTCCTGTTTTTCCAGTAAATAACCCATTACCTTCAATATGTGATACATTCTCTAGCAAATAATTTTCTATCCAATTATCTACCTCTACAATGCTGGCGTTATTTTTATTCAGAGTAAAGGCTGCACCGCTTCCTCCAGTTAAGAAGTTATATTTCCCATCTTTCATCTCAAATTGCCGGATGTCACCGTTAATGAGCCTTTCATCACTTGTTAAACTATTTTGAACACCTTTTATCAACTTACTCACTATAGAGTCTACGTTAAAGTCATTTGTTCGATCATTCAGATTAATTTCCCCGGGGCTGTACTTCTGATAATCATTGATTCTCTTATTAGATTTGTCCTCCATATCTATAATGAAATTATAAAATGAAGCTTCATAATTTTCTTTAATCCAATTGAGATGGTTGTATTGAAGATATCCCTCTAAATCTTCTGAAGACAAGACAGGAAGCGCTAAATACCTGACAAGCCTTTGAAATCCAAACCAGTCTCTTGCACCGCTAACCTTCATCTCTTGCGAAACAAATCCAATTGTAGCCATACTCATTTTTTCTTCAGAATGCACAGGCGTAGCTGTTTCAAAATCAATGATACTAACGGCCAGCTCCTCGGTTACCATTATATTCGCTGGTTGCAAGTCACCCATAGCTACACCATTACTATGCATTTCGTCTATTAAGGTGAAGACCTGCAACAATATCTTCTTAACGTTATTCGCATGATTATTAAGGTTATCCCCATCTCTAAAGTAAGGAAATGTTTGTGCAAGCCATTTCCTTAAGTCTTGTCCTTCAATGAATTCCTCTACCAAAAAATAATGCTCCCATTCCTTAAAATACTCAATTAAATTCACAACACCAGCTACATCTTTAAGCTTGGTCAAAGCATCATACTCTTTTTTTTGTCTTGTTAAAGCATCTTGATCCACTCCATCTAATCCAGCATTTGGTCTAGCTTCCTTGATAATCACTTTCAAATTATCCTTTTTTCTAGTTGCGAGATATACTCCACCAGCGTTACTATAGCTGAGTGCCATTTCAATCTTATACCTCTCTAAATTTTTTTCTTCTTCAGTTTCCGAATCTCCAGAAATATTAATGGAATTAAGATAATCGTCGAAATCCTTTACAAAGTCAGGAACCTGGTAAAAAGGATTCCTTTGATCCTCGATTAAATTACCTTGCTCATCCCTGATACAATGTTGACCTTGCTCATTGACTATACGTTTAAACCCTCCATACCTATAGAACACATTGCTAGTTTTCCATCTCTTATCACTAAGAATATAAGGTCCTTTCTTAAACTCTTGAGTAGCTAAGGAAAGCATTTCTAACAATTCAACGAACACTTCGTTGCTCGTAGGATATATTGTTATAAACTTACCGGAAGAAGCGCGATTCGCGTTTTTCGAATTCATCTCAATGAAACTCCGTCTGTCCTTTAGATGCTTGAACTCAATCTTGTTTTCTATGCATATCCGTGCAACCTTATTCAGAACACTTTGTACATCTTCCATTAATGTTGTTATATGAATTTTCCAACCTTGCTCTGGAAGAGTTGACCCCTTGAAGTGGTAATACGTCCATACAGAATCATTTTCTGCGATAACTGTATATGTATCAGGAACTTCATTTAGCTCATACGTATTCGCATTCTCACTAATCTCTACCTTTCCGTAATATTCCGAATTTGGTTTCATGTATCTATGATATAACATATTCCCTTCCATCAAGCACTCCTCCATTCAGATTCTTCAAAGATAGGAATAACTAGAATTCTTTATTGCGATAAATGAACAGTGTCACATAAATAGGGAGAAATATACACAAAATTACAATTATTACATATATAATTGGAACATATACATACGAATCCACATTTGAATTTAGCAGCTATAATTGTTCTGTCAAATAGCTCACTACTCCCTGCAAAACATAAAAGGCAAAAGCTTCTCCCATCCCACTTCCAATTGTATCAGACTTCTCCGGACCGAAAACGTAAATGAGTGGATGAATCAACGCACCACCAAATAAAACGATGAATATCCCTAAAGAGATAATTCTAAGTATGCTGTTGCTATGATAAATGAACCCTACTATTGATCCGGTCGGCACATTGAAGGTAACGTCTTTTAGAACAACTTTGTCTTCAAATGATTTTTTAATTTTTAATTTCCAACAGATTTGACATCACTTCACTCCTATAATAAGTATTTAAAGCCCTTACCAAGAAGAAGTTTGTTCTAATCCTAACACTTTGCGTAACAAGAAGTATGATTTGAAGTTGTTGCAGTATTTTTTTCACATAACATCGAAGATAAACTGAAACTCAAGAAATGATGAAGAACAGAGGGTGCTTCTTGTTGTAAAAGAAGTGGATGTGGTATTCATGGTAGAGGATTTATCGTTAGTGAAAACCAAAATTATGGAATTTCTTATTCTTAATTCATATTATACAATAGATTATATTTTATTTCAACATTTACCATTAGTTTTTTTTGACTTATAATTGAAATACAAAAGAACAGTTAATGAAATTTATTCCTCTTTTACAATTAGTAGCGTTCTTGATTCATCTGAAAAGTGTAAGTGCAAGACATCTGTAAGATCTTCTTCAGTTAGATTTTCAAGTGTGGGCAAGACCTCGAATAAATCCATCTCGTTAAAACGATACCTTGTAAATTGGTTAGCGATAAATTGGGGTGAGTTAATTGCACTCAAGAAACTGCCCAGTTCCTTCTTAATTACTCGCTGAGCATCTTCTTTTTGTATTCCTTCCTTTTTGAGTCTAAAGATAGTCTCATTTATGAATGATGCTATAATTTCCGGTTCCCGGCTATCTCCGCCGATAAGCGAATAGCCAAAACCGTTCTCATTTGTGTAATCAAAAGTAAACGGCTTATCCAAGTAACCGTCAGCGTACATTTTTTCGTATACTTCGGAGCTGCTGCCAAACATTAACTCAAGTAAAACTTTTAAAGATAGCTCATATTTAAGCAATTTCTGACCTTGCCTTCCGGGATCACGTTCTTTATGTCCAATAAAAACTTTAGGCGTTTGAACTGGTAGCCTCATAACACATGACTTCCTGTTCACTTCAGCTCCTTCATCAGGGAATATGCGGAGAATGTTTTCAGGTTCCCAAAAGTTTTTTTTCTGCTGATTATTTTGAATGAGATTCATTATTTTTTCAGGTATCACAGGTCCAATCACAAAAAATAACATATTATTGGGATGATAGAACGTATTATAGCAAGAATATAAATCCTCTTTAGTAATTTGATTAATCGAAGCTATTGTACCGGCTATATCAATTTTCACTGGGTGACTTTTGTACATATTTCTTAGAATTCCAAATCGGGCGCGCCAGTCCGGATTATCTTCATACATTCTGATTTCCTGTTCAATGATCCCTTTCTCCTTCTCAACCGTTTCATCTGTAAAATATGGTTCCTGTACAAAGTCCAGCAACGATTCCAGATTTCTATTGATATTAGAAGTTGCCGACAATGTGTAGGCTGTACGGGTAAAACCTGTGAATGCATTGACAAAAGCTCCTTGTTTTGCAAAAGTATGATAGACATCGCCCTGTTCACTTTCAAACATTTTATGTTCTAGGAAGTGCGCTGTTCCGTCCGGAACTTGAGTGAAATCGCTTTTTCCTTGAACTGAAAAGCTGTTATCTACTGAACCGTATTTTGTTGTGAATGTCGCAACCGTTTTATGAAAGCCTTTCTTGGGAAGCACGAAAACTTCAAGACCGTTGGCGAGTCGATCATAATGTATGGTCTCTCCTAATTTGTTATAGATAATTGACTTCATTGTAGTTCCTCTTTTCTGTTTAAGAAATAAATGGTATCAAGCTCCCACTTATTGACCGCTTGAATAACATCGTTTTTCGACACCTTACTCAGTCTTTTAATCCGGTTTCCTATCGTATTAGACATTCCATGATCAACCGCTTGAATAGCCATCTCCATAATTCCCAAAGGGGTATCATGTGCTTCCAGCAGTAGGCTAATCAACAGCGCTTTCGCTTTTTCCAGTTCGCCCTCAGTAAAGTCACCTTGTTTCATTGCATACTCTTGTTCTCTTATTATTTCAACTGCATGTTCATAATTTTTAAAATCAATTCCAGCCATAGTTATTAGCAAGCCTTTAGAGCTTTCAATTTGCGAATGTACAAAGTAAGCAATACTTTCCTTTTCACGTATATTAAGGAATAATTTAGAAGAAGGAAATCTGCCAAAGATTGCATTTGCCACCCTTGTCGCTTCATAATCCTCGTCTTGTATTGTCGAAAAAGTGCGGTATCCCAAAAGAAGCTTTCCTTGCTTTACATCCATTTTATCTTGAACAATCTTAACGCCGCCCGCACCTTTTCTGTTTGAAGAAATCGCCACTATAGGTTTGTTGTTATGTTGTTCAGAAAAAATATGCTGTGCCATCAATTTGGCTTCATTCGCATTAAATGCGCCAACAATGAATAAATCAAAGCGACTATTTTGAAGTAGTTCTTCATACACTTGATAAATAAATGAAGCATTAAGTGCAGCGATGTCTTCCTCTCTCCCGGATGCAGGAAACTCATACGTTTCGCCTCTAAACATCTCTTCTATCAAACGTACATTAGCATACAAAATCTTCTCATCATACATTGAAACAAGTCGTTGCCTTAAAGAGCGTTTCTCTTGTTCCACAATTGAGGAATTAAACACTCCATTCACAAGCGTTGGACTATAAACAATCTCGTGCAATAAATCAAGAGATGATTCTAGTAAAGAGTTAGATAAAGTCAGAAATTGATCGGCAGCGATTTCCATTCTAAATGTAATAATTTGATCGTCGCCCTTTTTCTGTACATCCGGGAAAAGAGTTGCTCCATACATTTCATCAAGCTTTCGTTGTATGCGTTTACGGTTGGGGTACTTTGTTGACCCGCCAGTCAGAATGTGGGGAACTAATGCTCTTGCAGTCGTTAAATCCTTTTGAAGAGGCGCTTTCATCGTTAATATTAAACTGATTGTCTTAAATTTATCTGTATTGCACAGGTGAAGCTGCAACCCGTTGTGTTCACTGGAACTTAGGTGAATGTCTTCCATCTCCTATCTCCCTCATTCTAAATCAGAAATGTTATTCACAAATACAATTCCTTCATAATCATCATAAATAATAACATAAATGTACATGAGAATGTGAAAAGTGCGTCTCTTCAACAGAAGGCATATTCCAGCTCCTTTAGCTTCAATTCCTGTAGTAGGTGCAGCGGAAGCACCCAATGGAGCAATTGATGTAAGAGCTAAGACACCTGTTAAGATAATTGATGTGTTTTCAGTTTCTTCATGGTATACGCACACATACTTTTCTATTTTATGTGCTACCTTATAACCATAACACATAAAAGGAAATATATGTATTATTTTATGATAAAATTAGAAAATGAGTATAAAAAACTATTTTTAGAAGAAACAAAAAATAACCCATTAAAGGGTTGTTTGATAAAAGTAACAATTCACATATTTTCATATGTTATTTAACTTGTATTTGTGTAAATCCCCCTTGAAATGAATAGACTTCTCTCATTATGCGCAAACCTTTTTTAGTCAGGCACAATCTTTCAAGCAGACTGCAAGTTTTTAAGATGCTCATTTTATTCCTATGAATAGCCCCCTATTACAAAGAAAGAAGCCCTGAACATAACAGGCCTCTTCTTGACATATAGCCATATAACCTTTATTTATGATGCATTGGAGGATTTAAAAGAGTCCAACCGATAAGTATAAGATACCCCGGCGATTTTAAAAGTGTCTCCATCCTTCATTGTGTACTCCTTATAAGGCACCATAGGCTCTCCATTCAGAACAGTTCCGTTCGTCGAGGATAAATCCTTAACAATGTGGCTATGTTCTCCTGTAACTATACAAAGCTCAATATGAGAACGGGAGGCTCCATCCGTATGCTCCACAAACTGGACCAGTTGCGGGTCTCTCCCGATGATAAAGCTGCCTGCAACGAATTGGTCTGGCTGCAACCGGATGCGCTCGGTCCCTCCACTACCTGGTGGCTTGCGATCCAGGCAAGCAATCGGTGATTGCTGAACAGGTGAAATCTGTATCTCTTGATCTGGACGAAGCAGCATGGTTTCCTGCTTAGATGCAGCATTTAGCAGCTCCGTTACCCCGGAGAGAGACTTATAATAAGCCTCACTGGTATCACTGGCTTCCAATTCATTTCCCTGCTCCGCACCTTTCCACGATGGCTCGTGTAAGTCAAAATTTGCTGAAGTTTTCTCCCTGTCTTCCGTAACTCGGTCTCCCACGCTTTTAGATTCTGAGTTTGGAAAAGTCCATCTCCAGCTCTCCTGCCCTTGATCACTCAAATCGGAAGATCGCTTGTCTTGATGATGCTGTCCCGCTACAAATCCGGTCAGTTTATCTACCTGATAACGATCATTTTTCCGCTGCGCTGGGGAAGAAGTAGTTCCTAACCATTCCGAATCCAATACAGGTACTGAATCGCTGTACATATGAGATGAAGTTCTATTGCGCTCCCATTTCCCCGTCCAGCTTATATAAGCAACGGCGACAAGTACCAAGGTCAGCACCACGGAAATGATCAACGGTACCGTCTCTGGATGATCCAGATAAATATAACGCCACACGATGGCCGAAGCGAGCAGACATCCAAGAGCAATGTACGTTTTATATTTTTGCAATCCAGGCTCCATATCTTCTACTTCGTTTTCTGTTACAAGCTCAGAATCCTCCTCTGGTTTCATGGACGGTTTGAGTCGATTGATCCGTTTAAGCTCCTGAATCTCCTGCAGAGTTTCCCGATGCTCTTGCCCGTTTGTTCCGCCACGATCAGTATAGTTCCCCTGTGAGGTATGAGAGACATGAGAGGTATGAGAGGTATGAGAGACATGAGAGGTATGAGCAGATATGAGAGGGTCGGCTGATGAAAAAGCTCGTTCCTCCATACTTTCTCCCTGCACGCTAGCACTCTCTGTACCGGCCTTCATTCCTTGTAATAACAGTTCCTTTAGCAATCCCAATTCAAATTCATTTCTATCACACAGATCCAGTATGCGTTGTATATATTCTCCCTGAAAGTGGGCCACACGAGTCATTAAACGAATAACCATCTGCTTAAATTGACTGCCTGTTTGCCCTGCATACTGTACACTGCGTAAAGGAACATAGGTTAAACTGGCGGTTTCCCTAGTACCTGAACCACTTAGAAAAATATAATCCTCATGCAAAATAAACTGGCGGATATCTAACATATATTGCGGGCTGCGATGGAGGGCATCTGCCACTTCATAAAGAATCCGATAGAAATCAGAAGTCGACACGCCCCCACCTTTCCATAACTGGGAAAGCATGCGTTGCCCCGAAATGTCGTAATGTAACTCAATCTGAAAATCGACTTCCTTTATTCTAAGTTCCAGCAGACCGGGAATCCGATTACCAGTCATCATTCCGGTCTGTACGGAATTTAAATCATCGGTCTTGAGCCCGTCTTCCTTGTTTAGAATCATAAATGTCCCGCCGTTCCGGGCAAAATCCCTGCTTAAACCCAACAATTCATGACCTCCTTAACAATTTCCTATCTCCGTGAGGTAGCATGATCTCCCCCAGCGGACATGTCATGGCAAGAAGTAAAGATAAGCACTGATCGCTCCCGGAATGACTGCCGTCATAAAAGGAAACCTGAGGTGCGCTTCATTTCCACTGGTCAGCGCTTTGCCGCTGCGAAATAGAAAAAATCCTCCTAAATTAAAAGCCACGCGCCGCAGTCTCATGATGGTTTCCCTCTTCCATAGCAAAATTCCTATGCCAATAATACCTGCAAAAAAAATCGAATATAAAGCTGACTGCCATGCAAAAGCAGCACCTGTCCATGCTCCAATCAAGCCGAACAGCTTTACATCTCCTGCACCAACAGCTCCCATCCAGTACAAAATCAGCATGAAACCAAATCCGGTACCCAGTCCAGCAACAGCAAATAAAAAACCGTCCCACCCTCCAAATAGAGTATTGAACACCAAGCCTACCACTATACCGGGCAATGTAAGCTTATTAGGGATTTTCATGCTACGTAAATCCGTAACTAACGCAATCGCGAGCAGAACTCCGCATACAATATACATCCACATCAATGCGATCTTCCCCCTTTAAAAAATAAAACTAGCAGACTACCAAATCATTTTCCATCGTGGTTATTCCTGTCCGTCTATGTCGAGTCGATCCTATCTATCCATCAGCTGGCTTTTCCACGGTAAACGGAACTTCTATACGTTGACCGTCCTCCGTTTCAATCACAAAGCTCCATTGACCGGGTGTTGTATTCGTTCCCACAAACCAGTTCCATTCAATAATCCCGTCCGCATTGGCAGAGGTCCAGCCCAAGTGCTGAGCTGTGCTCTCACCCGACTTATAAAGTACTGAAAGGTTAGCAGTCGTCCTAGGCTCAACCTTGGCCTTGATCAAATTGTACACACCTTTCACAGCAGGTTCAGGCTTGACGAGCAACTGTATGGAATGCTGCGCATCCTTATCTCCTGTCGCATTTCCTGTACCTGCTCCTTCCCCTGTGTCGCCAATCCAAAGACGTTCCTCTGCCGCCGCCTGAAGCACAATGCTGCGATACAGAAAGGGGACCTTCATCGGCAGTTCATACGACAGCTCTACTCTAAAATAAGGGTCCTTAGTTCCTGTAAGAGCAGGTACATGTACGCTCGTTATATGAATACGGTCATACTCCAGAATGCTTTCCTCCATAAAAGGCTTTAGCATCGGCTTCAGAACAGGGTCAAGTGCAGCTTCCGTAAATCGCCCCCGCAGCTCCTCCATCGGCTTTTGACCGCCCTGAACAGCGCTTTCTACCCAATCACCAATTGGAGGTGGCAACTGGGCAGCGAATTGGCTTGCATATTCACTCACAGATAACTTGGGCAATTCATCCAGCGGTTCACGGACTGCATCTATTTTCGCGGACGCCGCCTCCACGGCTAGAGAAACTGGGTAGATTTTAGTCGAAACCTGCTTAACCGCTTCTGAAGCGGTGGTCTGCAAGGCTGTGGATACCAGCGTCATCTGAACCATATAAATGAGAAAAATAATAAAAAACAGAAACATTGGCAACACGAGTGACGCTTCTAAAACAATACTTCCTTGTTCACGCCGCTCCTGCCCACAAACCTGCCGTAGATACTGATTAATAGGAAAAATGCGCTGTTTTCGTGACATAGTACACACTTCCCTTAATGCTCTCGCCTTCTTTTGAGGCGGTCCCGAGCATCTTCATTACCCCAGGTAGAAACCACAGCCTCATCCCATTCTTGACCTCACCCGTTGCATACGTTTGCCGCTCAGCAGGATTGACATCTGTATTCAGGCGGATCAGAGCAAGCATACGGGACATTTTTCGTTCATTATTGCTATGGAGCATCAGGAACAATCGCAAATGATCTTTGTATGTCATTCGAAATTTTAGAAAATCAGACAATGGCACGTCCCCCTTTTGTGCCAGCATAATCATATCTTCTATCGCTTTTTCTACTCCATATAACAAAGCTGCCGCCAAAACGACCAGCGGATTACCTTTTGAGCTGTTTTTAACCAATCCCTCCATTGTTCGAATGGCAAGTCTCATAGCAAAAATTTCTCCATAGGCGGATGCCAGATTACCCGTCGGATTATGGAACCCATACAGGATGTACTCAACTTCCTGATTATTCACCTCCAGCTGATCTCCCAAAATCTGTGCAGCATTTCCCACATTTCCACCCGATCCGGCCAAACTGCCAAAACGGCTAAAATCCACATGATGGAAGTAAGAAAGCGCGTATTCATTCTGGTAAAACTCGTCTCCCAGTTGAGTCAGTAAATTGGATGCCGACCCGTATAGACCATCCATACTATCCATGGAAGCTCCCGCTGCATCATAGGTGTCATAGGACAAATCAGCGGATACAGATGGACTAGATGTAGACTGGTTAAACGAAATACTTTCATTGTAATACCGCTCCAGATTTCGGAATTGTTCTGCACTTTGTTTACCTTTGGAAAGAACCTCAATGATCCGATAGGCTTGTTTGAGCTTGTTTTTCGCCTCTTTTTCCATTTTCTTGCGTTCTTCGTCCGGTCCACGTCGCGTATCCATCATTTTGGCTTCACCGTCGAGTACATTCGAAGGTCCCGTCCAAGCGTACGCACTCAAGTATTTATCTATCTCTTTGAGCGTTGAAGCGACTTCTTGCTTGAGCATGTCTGCATTCAAAAATGGATCTGTATAAAAAGATAATGTACGCATCATACTCGTTATTCTATTGTTAGCAGTATTTATAGAAGTCCGTTGCTTTTCAATTTCTGCTTCCCATTGCTCAAATTCCTTGTCTGGAATCAACAAATCCTCTGCTTTTTGCCGTGCGCTTCCTACCGACGGATCTGCGTTGGAGCCTGCTCCGCTTGGTGTAGGTGCTGCTGAAACCTCATCGTAGCCTGCATTGGCCGCCCTCTGCTTATATTGGGCAATGACTTTGCGCATCTCTTCATTAATCTGTTGGGCCTCATTTAACGGTTCCTTGGCTTCCAGAAGCAGCTTATCATGTTCTTCTCCAGCCTGAGCCATGATCTGACGCAGGCGATCAAGCGCTGCCCTCGCTCTACGTGCATATTTTTCCATCTGCATGATTTTAACGTCGTCCACACTCTTCTTATTGTCTTCATATACATGTACGTAATGCTTATATTGAGCGGCAATATCAGCTACAACCTCAAGCGGGTCCCATATATACTGATTGGGCATATAGGTGCCCCTCTGTTTAATAATCCGCTTACGAACCTCTTCCATATAAGCTCCTGCCTTACGCTGCTTCTCCAGCATGTCATCTAGTTTGGCCTCTCGTCTGTCGTACAGCTTTTGCAGCCGTTTCAGCAAATCTACCGTATGTGAAGCCTCTTTCATATTTTGAGAGAGCGGCTTTAGCTTTTCGAGCACTTCAAACGTAAAATCGACAGGTGCTTTATACTTCATCTCTTCACGGATCTGCTCGTTAAATATGGCATATTTACCAAGCTCCCTTTCCATTTTCAAGGAACTAGAATCCAGCTTCATATTCATAAGCGGTAGCGTTTCTGCGCGTGCCGTACGTCGCGCGCTGTCATTGAGCACTTTGACCATAATTTGTTCTCCGCCGCCTTCGCCATAAGCAAACAAACCGTACTCCTGTTGTAATGTCGGATCATAAGCAGACATCACTGAACGAACCGCCGCATGGGTCAGCCGTTCGGTCTGCACATGCAGTGCAGCAATTCTCGCGTAATCAATAAATACAGCAATAAAACCGAACATAACCGCCAAAATCAGAATTAAAAAGACCGTGACAGCACCTGATTCCCCGTCCTTTGTATTGTGTCCCTTACCAAACACCCGCTTCCTCCTTTCCAGTTACATTCCTATTACTTACTTCTCACTGACCGTTTTGACCATATTGCATCAATACTTTCCCTACAACTGCCGAATCTACCTTTTCACATGATCCTCTGCCCATAAACTTCGCACCATAATAACGGACCAACTCCACCGTACGAATCCATTCTACAGGTTCGACCACGCCAGAACTCATTTCCCCTTGCAAATCTGTCTGATCTAAAAACTGATTCAGCAAAGGTACCTTCACTATCTTATTTAACTTTGTGGTCACCTTACGGTGAATCATACTGTTCTCATATGTCATCTGCCCCTGCATGCCCGCAGGCATATTATTTTCTGCATTGGACAGCTTTTGAGCAGGTAACGAGCCTCCCCCATTGCCGCCCGGCACCTGTACACTTTCCTGATTGTTGGCTCCGGTCCAGCCAAACAGGGCTCCTAGCATAACATCATCCTTCAAGCGCCAATAGAGAGAATCCCGTTGCCCTTGTGTAAATGCTCCCGTACGTGGGTCCTTGAAGCTGTTATCCCAACTGTAAGCGGCCCTTTCCGAAGCAGTAGCAGCGACCTGCACCAATATAGATTTTTGATATATGTACAGGCAAAAAAATAACATCACAAAAATGACCAGCAGTAGAATGGGAAAGACGAGGGAAGCTTCCAAGGAGAAGCTCCCATCCTCTTTTTGTGCCAATTTGCGTAGCATTATGAATCCATAAAATCGTTACTTTTTTTATCCGCCTTTTTCAAAAGCCCTTCTACAATTTTCTTGATCTGATCCTTGAAAATAATTGCCACCGCAATCAGAATGGCAATGATCAGGATCATTTCTAACGTACCCAGACCATCCTCATCCTTGTACAATTTACGAATACTGCCTGTTACTAATGTCATCATCGTTGTATTCCTCCTACATATTCATCATCATTAAAGCCGGAGCGCCCACCAGCACAATTACCGTTAGCAAAATCAGCGCCATCGGGAATACTAGCTTAGATGAAGCCTGCTCCCCCCTTGTGCGGCTAATTGAAGTCCGCTTGACCCATAACGTCTGGGATAACTCACGTAAAGCCATCACGAAATCGCTCCCGCCGCGCCTCATATTCAACAAAACTGTCGTCGTAAATACCGTCATTTCCTGAATACCACAACGTTTGCTCAGGTGCTCAAATGCCTGTTGAAAGGAAAAACCACTTTCCCATTCCGCCACCGTCTGCCTCAGTTCTCGATACAACGGATGTTCCGTATCCGCCCCTTTACGTTCCACGCAATGTAGCAATGCTCGTTGTACCGTCTCACCTGCACCTACTAAAAGCATCATTTTACTCAACAGTTCAGGCAGTTCCATTAAAATTTGCTGATCCCGCTTCTGTACTTTCCCATGCAAATCCTTGATCAGCGCGATGGGTACCAGAATACCAAGTCCCAATCCGAGCACCAGCCCAGCCGCATCCCCGCCCAGCATAAGCGAAATTAAAGCTCCACCAGCAGCCATCATATATCCGTAACCCAACATTTCTGCCAGAAAAAGCATCGTTTTTTCTCCGCTGTTGCGCATACCATACAGCTTCTGCACCGAACGCTGGAGCTTAAACATCAGCAAAGGCAGCCTGTGAGTAGCACGTGAAGCATGAATCATGTGTACAAATGGGACTGAAAGTCTTTGCAGCCGCAGTCCCTCCAGCTTCATATGGCGAAAATGCGCATACTTAGCACTATGCATCTGGTTCAGCACCACCCAACCTCCCACTTGCAGAACCAGCATGACCAGACAAACCAACATCACCACACCCATCTCTCCTTACACTTCAATCTTCATAATGTGGTTGATCCACACAAGACACCCACCAAGCACCAATAAACAAAAGGTTGATAAAATCATACCTGTACCGCTGTATAAGGGCATCATGTAATCACCCGCCGTCATCGTCATAAACAATACAAACAAAAAAGGGGCCGCAAACATAACCCTCGATTCAAAACGTTTCTGCGCAATCATTACACCGATCTCCTGCTGAATTTCCAACTTCTCACCAATGACATTTGAAGCTCGTCGTACGACTTCCACCAGATCACCTCCGGTTCGTTTGCAAGCCGCAAATACGTCCGCAAAATTCGTAATATCCTCCATCTGCGCGCGACGGGCCAAATCCTGCAAAGCAGCCTCTACAGGCTGTCCGATTTCAAGACAGGCGGTAATGATATTAAATTCAAAAATCAGGTCGTGATCTCCATCTGGACTAAGCAATCTCAAATCCTCTACAGCCTCACGAAAACCATTCTCCACCGACCTTCCCGCTGAAAGAGAAGATGAGAGTGAATATAAAGCCTGCTTGAATTGGATGCTTAGAGCAGACCTGCGTCGTTGCAGTAAAAATTGCCTAAAATAACGAGGCGTCACCACAGCCCCGGCAGCGCACAGCAATGATAATATCCATTGGTGATAAAATAGATAGCCGATCATCGCAAACAGCACGCCACTAAACAATATGCACAGACTTTTTTGTACTGTCGATAATGTATATACCGTATAATCTGGCAGAGAAGGGACTTCATGTGATACTTGCTTGGCAGTCGTTTTTCCTGGCTTCACGCTGATACTCCTCCCCTGTGCCAGTTTTCCGGATTGATCCCGGCCATTTGCAGCTTCAAAGTATGTTGCAGACCCTCGCCACAACGTTCCAGACCTCCTACGATTCGCCCCTTACTTTCTCCTCGTTCCTGAAAACGATAAAGAGGGTTAAGCGTCACCTCACCATTTTCAAAGCCAATCACTTCGCTAATTTCCAGCACTCGTCTAGATTTGTCACGCATCCGTGACAGATGAACGAATATATCAATAGCTGAGCTGATCTGCTGCCGTACTACTCCAAGCGGAAGCTCTGCTCCTCCGAGCACCATCGTTTCCAGCCGGCTGACCATATCGCGGATATTATTTGCGTGGCCAGTTGACAAACTTCCATCTAATATAATATGGTATTCATTTTCTGTGGATAAACTAAAAACGCCTGAACATTTGTCCAAGCGTCATGTATGTACCTCTTATACAATTTTGATTCTTATAATCTTAACGGGTTGACCTACAATAGCGGCAGCTTCTTTTTTGGCTTGCTCTTCAATCTCAGTTTCGTCATTCAGCTCCGTTTGGAAACCAATAGATTTTCTTTTCTCTCGCGGACCATCAAAATACATATATTCAGCAACAACACTGTTCATCCTCTCACCTCCTCGTTAAGTATAACAAAAAAGAGCCCCGAAGGGCTCAAGCAGATTTTTTCGCATTTGCATTATAATCTTGCACAGCCTTTTCGATGACGGCCCGTATCTCCTGTTCCGTCACATTTAAGCCCATCACACGCAATCTGCCAATCACATAGTCAATGGCCTCCTGCAACTTCTTGTCTCCTTCGAAGTCCTTAAACACCGATTCCGCATAAGCAACAGCCTCAACACCAACTTTATGCAAGAACTCCCGGTCTTTCACGGATGTATTGGACACATAGTATTCAGTAGCCTTCTGCTGCGCCTTTTTAAGAGCACTTGTAGCAATCGTAGCCAATAGGCCAATCAGCGCTGTTACGATGGTTAACACATACGGTTGAGCTGCTTCTATTAATTGTTCCTTCATTATAATCACTCCTTATTATAGTTTAGGGAAAATATCTACACGCTTAGGATTTGTCTTGTCCCAAAAGATGCGAGCCCCAAGCGCTGTGGTTAGCGCGCGAGCTGGCACATGACCAATACCATTGATGTTTATCGTCTCTACTGCATCACCATTGATAGTCACCTTGCCACCTGTATATCCGATTTTACCGCCAAGCATTTCGCCAATTGGTCTGGATGGCACAAAGGTTACATTGTTAATGCTATAGCCAACAAAATCTTGCTTGCCTACAATCACCTCAATTTCCGGGTATGTTGCTGGCTTATCGGCTGGTTTAGGAGTAGCTGGCGTAGGAGTAGGCTTTGTATCGGGTCCCGTAAATGGCACGCCTACATGAGCGCACAAGCCTTTTGCGATGGCAAGGGAGACATTGTTTTGAAAGTCGTTGTCAAACAGCGTTGCTTCTTCCACTGCATTGCTGATAAAGCCTACTTCAACCAGGACTGCATCCATTGTTGTACTACGGATAACCTGGAAGTTTCCGTAAGCTACGCCGCGGTCTCTAAGCCCTGTAGCTGCTGCCATATGCTTGTGTATGGTGTTGGCAAGGTTCTTGCTGGTAGGACGCATATAGTACGTCTCTGTGCCTGTTGCGTCCGGGTTGCTGCTACTGTTGGCATGGATGGATACGAAGGCATCTGCGCCAGCTTTATTCGCGATAGATACGCGCTCTTTAAGCTCCAAAAACACGTCTGTGCGGCGTGTAAGGATTACCTTCAGTTCTGGATTATCCTTTAGAAATGCCTCCACTTTAATAGCCATCGTAAGGTTAAAATCCTTTTCCTTTTTGCCTGCTGGCCCGAGTGCGCCCGGATCCTTAGCTCCATGTCCTGCATCAATTACGATCGTCTTTTTCTCCATCTCGTTGTCCCTCCAGTTGTTGGATTTGTCGGCATCTTGGGCATAAGTAAACGTCACCCAGGATAATAAAAAGGGCCGTCTTGGCCCCCTCAGAAAGTTTGGCAAATCTTCGTTTGGCGTGTTCGCATCCCATTCAATCCCGGCCTCCTGCATGATTAAATCTATCTTGGATTCCATCCGCATCATTCGTATATCTTGTTCCTCCGTCAGTAGCCATGGCAGCCACTTCCGAAGCAGTCTTTTCACTTTCTTTTGCTTTAGGATTAAAAATATTATTCCGGCTGCCGTTGACAGCGAAAGCCCATTCTTGATGATCTGTTCTGCCGCTGAAATTATGAAGTCGTACATTGCTGTCCACCGCCGGGTATAAAAACTTGTCTCGTGCTGTCGGGCCTAGTAACCATAAAACCATATTCAAAAACTCTGGTGATACCGCACACTCTCGGCTATCATCATCCAACTCAATGTATTCCATCTCGTTTCCCCCATAAAGAAAAGGACCACCAGATAGCCTGGGGTCCTTAAATAAGGTGTGTAGTTAGTAGTCATTACCACATAACGCTATTGTGAAACGATTATAATGGTACTCCCGCTTCTTCCATACGTTGATTCAGATCAATATAGAGCTTGTTAATCTCCATCTGAATCTCTCTTTGCTGTTCCGCACGCTGTTCATCAGACAAAGATTTATCCTTTCCTATTTCTCGTTTTTGACCTTTTAACTCAGACAGTTTCTTAGAGATTGATCCTTGAGGCATAACTAGTTTGCGCAGGTCATCACTATACCAACTTGGCAAGTCTGCTTTACCATCTTGGTAATCTGCATAAGCCTGCGTGATTTTTTCTTTGGCATCGTAAAAGTCTGATGTCAAAGTGTTGCTAAACTGTGGATCAGCTATAAAGTTTTTCAACAATGTATTACGTGTATTCCCTGCCCCTTGTTCACTTGTTAAAGGTAACAGCAGCCTAGCTGCATCCCCTCCATACGCCCTCAAAAGATAGTCCACATTTTTAGGAGACAGCCCCATGTTGATTTTATCCAGCTTTTTGGATATATCAATTGCCACACTAGATGTACGTTCATCATAACGATTTACAGGCGAATTCGCCGCTAGATCCTGTGGCTCAATAGGTGCACCTGTGAAACTTTGATTGGATGCAACGGCAATTGGTGCCGCTAATGACGTAGCGTTGAGTGTACCCCATAATGATTTTTTGATACCTCCGCCTTGCGTAAACCCTTGGAGAGCACCACTTAGAAATGGAGGTGTGTAAGCATTTACTATAGCATCCGCTGACTTACCCCAATCGACTGGGTTACCATCTTTGAATTCAGTTAACATATCGACCAGAGCTGCTCCAATAGCGTTGTACTCTGGAGGCATTGGTATTTTAGCAAATGTGCCATCCTCATTTTTACGTGCAATGAAATTACGGTACTTTTCGCGAGCAGGAATAATCTGATAGTCAGGATCATCACTAAATTGTGCATATTCATAAAGCTTAGGTGCAATGACAAGGCCACCTACCGCGAATGCTGTTTTGACAGGGTTATCTTTCCACTGTTTTGTAAATTTGCGGATACTTTGTACCGCAGCATTGTGGTAAGGGAATACTTTTTCAAGCCCCGGCGATTTTGCCCCTTTTCGGCTAAAGTTTACCGTGATCTCTTGAGAATCTCGCATCGCACTGCGGATAGCTTCAGGTGTTCTTACATTACCATTCTGACGTAATCCGTTCTTGTAAGCTGCAATACGGTTTACGTTTTCTGATATATCGGAAATCTTGTGAAAAAATTTGAATGGAGCTGATGTAGTAGCTCTTATCCCACGTCCAATGCCTCTAGGCGATGCAAAAGGTTCGCGTAGAATGCCTGATACCGATCGGTTCAAGGCTTTATCACCCATAAGCACGGCAGAATATTCACCGCCAGTTCTTCTAAAATCTTGAGCTAATGCTCTGATTCTTTCTACACCAGGCGTACCTTTTGGCAGTGTGTCTGCTATAGAAGATATAACTGCATGGAATAAATCAGGTAAATGCCTAACTGGATTTTTGGATTGTATTAAGGACTGAATAACATCTACGCTGGCACTCTTAGCAGCAAATAACGGAGCACCAGCACCAGTAGCCCCATATTTAGTGGCATTCGTCAACTTGCCCAACAGGTCCAACACGAAGTTACTTTCCTCTGGTCCCATCCCAACCAAAGCTTTGAATACCTCTGGATTCTCTACGCGCAACTTTACAGGATTTCCATTAATCATAACTGTAACTATATTGTCTGTACGTTCGCCTTTCTGCGCAGATTTACGAAACATCGGCACTAATTCAGCATCAAGTTTCTCCATCAAACCTTCTACTCCATCAGTCTTTAAAACACTATTAATTTCCTCGAGTGATTTGGCACGCATCTCTGCGTTTTCTGGAACAATCTCAATGATGCCTTTCAAGCTTTTTGGATCAGCTTCAATCCGTTGATAAACGGTTTTCAGAACACGATTACGCAAAGAAGCATTGTACCAACTACCTGTTTGTTCAATTGCTGATCTAAACGGACTAACAATTTTTCGCACCGAACCATTTGGACTAAGGTCTTTAATAGGCGCTTTCTGACCACTGAATCCCCGTGTTTTCATTGCGAATGGCTGAGAATATTTTTCGGCTTTCGAAAACTGTCTTCTCATGCTCGCATAATAAGGCTCTGCAGCTTCCATAGCAACTACCTGACTTTCATTTACAAGATCAGGATCAAGTCTCCGTAATTTCCGATAGTAATCATCCCATTCACCAGCAATTCCTTTGAACTCTGGATAACGTTGTTCAAGCATCGCCTTACGCGCTTTTACTTTTTCTAAAGTCATTCCCAATTTAGGATCATATACATTTTCACCACGAGCCATACGAGTGGTGGCTCTACGCAGAATAAGATAATCTTCAAAGGCTGGGCCTTGTCCACGGGCAACTTTATTACCGATTTCCTTAAGGCTCTGCCCAAGCACATTTCCTTCTAGATCCACAAATTTATCTTGTACTGTCGTGTTGGCCAGGTTATTTGCACGTCGTACGTCCTGAGCTGCTTCATATGCTTCACGGTCTATATGCTTGAGCGGACGCATTAAATCTACCTGATTATTGTAGGATGTACGTAGCATAGACTTTCCTTGAGCCTTTATACCTTCCACATCTGTGCGCAAAGGATTATCAACGATCTGCCCTTCTGTTGTAGCTAAATTCCTTCTGGCATTTCTTGTCCCGGCAGATATTCCGACTCCTTGATTACCGAAAAGATTTGTAAACCAATTGGACTTCATAGGCGGCGCTTCACTGATCGGTATATTTTGATTAGGTGCGGATTCTGGAACAGTAACGTTATCGTCAATTCGAGCCTGTTGTCTAGCCTGTCTCGCACGCATAAACTCAGGCACAGCAGGATCGTTCATGCTAAAGGTTCGCTGACGATTAATAGACGATTCACTCACCCGTTGTACAGGTTCACGACTTGCACCTGGACGCGCTCCCACACGTTGCGTAGGTAATGGTGACTCACCAACAAATGTAGAATTGCGACCAGCCGGAAGCCCCAATGGTTCTGGTGCCCAGTCTGTAGGGTTTACAATAACATCGTCACCACGCGCTAAACTAGAACGCTGTCCTGCCTGTGCCATGCGCTGGTCAGTTCGTCCAAGAGGTAAAGCAAGCATTTCATCTGCTTGTGGCATCACTTGTTCTCTGCCTTTCAACCTGTTCAAGCCTTCGCGTAAGCCAGACCCAAACCCTCTTAAAATGACGTCGCCACCTCCACCGAGAGCAGCTCCTAATGTTGCATTGTGCAGCATCTCTCTCCCTGTAGTTTGGTCTTGGTTGATCCCAATTGCAGTGCTGTTGATTGCGCCAGCAGCCGCCCCACTCAAGGCACCTCGCGCGTAACTATTTGCAGTTACTGCGCTTACTCCCGGTAATCGAGAGGCTTGTTTGCTTAACGCTCCTGTAACCGCTTGGCCCGCACGCGTAGCAAGCGCACCTTCCGCTGCTTCCAATGGACCTGTGAACAAGTTCTGTCCCTTAACACCAGGAGCAGCAGGGTTAATCCCCATTGCTAATACCCCGCCTACATTACCTGCATAGTCCGCTACTTTGTCCGCTGTTGCATTGCCTGTTGTGACGTTGTAGTATGGTCGATCTCCAATTACCATGCCGCCGCCTGTGCTAAACATACGATTCGTAAAATTACCCGTGTCTGTATCGGACATTAACTTAGTCACACCTTCTGAAAAAGGCCGTATCGGTTCCAATGAAGGATGTTTGCGCAATGTCTCATTAATTTCAGCCATACGTAATTGGTATTCAGTAGGGTTAGGAGGACCTTGGGGCGGCTGGATATCCAGGCCCGTAGCCGCCTTGTACGTATCTTTAGCTTTTTGGTTACCAGCTGCTGCACGTGCAAATGTGCTGCCCTCGATAAATCCGGGACCGATCTTGAGCGCATCCGGCAGTTTAGTAATGCCTTTATTTACTCGAGTATCTGGTATTAGTCCCATGTCCATTTTTAATCCGTCATATTTACCAGCGCTCACGGGCTCAGCTGTTTTTATAGGTGCAAGTTTGGCTTCGCGGTACTGTTGAATTTTGCTTTTTGAAGGATCAGCAGGCGCTAATCCCATTGCTTTTCTCAACTCGTCATACTTACTCACCTTGTTCACCTCAATACCATTTATTTTTATCCCAGAACGCTAATGCTTTTTCAGGTGTGCCGTATCGGTCTTTAATATATTGAACTCCTGCTAATGCTTGTTGCGTTGGGTCGTTCCAGTTCACACTATTACCGCCGTAGGATTTACGCGTTCCATCCAAAAACTGAAAAAGCCCACGAGCTGTGGACTTCGGATTTTTGGCATTTGGATTAAAGCTAGACTCCCTTGCAACCAATTCAAGCGTAGGTTGTAACCAGCTTTGTGGTAAGCCTTTCTGCTGTATTGCTGAGGCTACAGCAGAACTAGCAACAGAGTAATTACGCGGATTCGATTTTGCGTCCTTAGTTGCTTTGTAATAGTTATTGTAGGCCCCGGCGCCACCGGGGCTCATCAGTTTCCCGAAATACTTTTTTGGAATGTCTTAACATCTTCGCTAGTTACCCCGTATTGGGCTAAGATCCCATCAATCTGGCTTTCGTTATATCCACTCGCTACAGCAGCGGCAATTACATCATTTTTATTTTGCACTACGCCACTCTTATCTCGCTTGACAAGCGGATTAATGTAAGATTTGGCGAATGCCTGTGGCGTCATATTTTGTGCCGCTTCCTGCGCTCGTTTAGCCTCGGCATCCACAATACTTTTATCCTGATCCCAACCTAAACGATCCCTATCTAGTGCTAATGAGGCCTGACGGTATGCTTGGTTGTTTGTCTCTTGGAGTTTTTGCAGTGCATAGTTCATACCGAACTGATTAACATCCCGGTCAAACGCTTGCTGCCATTGCTTATCTGTAATCGCATCCCGTGCCACTTGATAAGCAAAGTTTTGATCATACTGTCGAACACCTTGGTTATACTGTGCTGTTTGAAGGTTCTGTGTAAATGCTTGACCCTGTGCCGCTAGATCCTGCTGTTGTGCTTGCAGAGTGCGAATACCCGGATTAACAGCACGCGCCGCTGTTGAGTTCACATTGGCTGCGTATTGATTTGCATTAATACCCATGTTCGCTAATTGTGCTCTTAAACCATTGGCCTGTCCGCTGTACTGTGCTCGTTGCTGTGCTGTCACTCCTGGTGCTTCGGCCTGTTGCTTAAGCTGGAGGATGTTGTCGATTATCGTTTGCGCACCCTCAGGCATCCAACTGCCCGTTATTCCAGCTGCTGTTACACGGTTACCAAAGCCGCGTTGGTCCTCTCCCTGATACATCTGTGCTGTGGTTCCGAGGTTCTGGAACTGCTGCTGCTCCTGTGCTTGCTGGTTTTGGTAGCGCTGGTAAGCCTGACTGACGAGTGAAGGAACAACGTCCGTTTCCACACGGCCCATTTCATTGGCTGCAATCTCGCCCATGCGATCGGATGTGATTGTACTGTTCAATATGCCGCGACGGTTCATTTCGGCCTGAGCCTGATTGTTGCCCGTCTGGATATTTGTTTGAGCACGCTTAAGAGCTGCCTGATACTCCGGGTCGCTGTTAACGTCATACGAGAAAGGCGTTGCCTGCTTGGTAGCTATCTGCTTCATCTTCTCCATCAACTCTGAGCCTTGTTGCGTATTAGTACTTTGTGTATTAACTGGTTTATATGGTGTTGCTGTTGGCTGTGACTGTGTAGTTGTTGGCGCTTTGTACCCCAGATTTTCGGTCAGATATTTTTGCTGTGCAGATGTATCCAGTCCCGCTGTCCGACGCTGTTGAATGACCTGCAAGGCGCGCTGTGTCTCGTTCTGCTTATAATTGGTGTTGTTAGCTATGTTGGATTGGTTCTGCGCAATTTGGCGCTTAAGCGTAGCCTCAGCCATGTTATAGTTGGCACCACCATTACCGATCTTCAATTGTTTTGTAACCGCCATAGTTATACTCCTTTCATGACATCAAAAAAGGACTACATAGTTATATAGCCCTAATTTTCTCTATCCAAAATATTACTTATCTACTAGAATAATAAGATGGATAGGAGGTGAGAAATATGTCTGTATTTGTTGTAAGTTACGACTTGAATAAAGCCGGTAAAGATTATGCGGGGCTCTATAGTGCTATTAAATCTTGCGGTCCTTGGATGCACAAACTTGATTCCACATGGCTAATCAGCACCCAAAAATCAGCGGAAGAGGTCTATAATATTTTGGCACCTCACATTGATAGCGACGACAAAGTTTTGGTTATAAAAGCCGATAAAAATTGGCACGCAAAACTAGATACCGAGAGTTACGACTGGTTAAGAAAACACCTATAATACTACTGACCGTCAACATCACAAGCCGTTGCTTCTTTGGCGGCTTGTGTCAAAACAATCAATGTCGCTGGACCCTCAATAGTCATTCCATAGACTTCCGCATCAATTGTACATTTTTGTCCTTTTTTAATCTGGTAAGTTTCTGTTTTCATCCCATTTTCCTCCCATAATAAAAGCATTATAAATTGCAAAGGTGTTTGTATTGAACACACCCTTCGAACACTAGGACAATACAGATTGCATTTTGATACGGTCCATCTCTAGCCCAAATAAGATCATCTCCTTTTCAATAAAAAAAGCACCCACAATAAGTGGAATGCTTTTACTAACCTCAATTTTGAGGGCAGTGATTTTATGATGTCCGTTTAGTGGACGGTATCTGTTCTTACGAAAATAACTCGGCTGAAAACTTAGCTCAGTTCAATAAGGCTATCTAATGTAGAAATAAAATTTGTGAAGGATACATCATTTAGTTCAGCAAGTTTATTTCTTAGAGCTAGATATTGATCAGGTGATGAATTTAATATAAAGTCCATAGTCTCTTCGTCCATGATGTTTGCCTCCAGAAATGAAGGGCATACACCTCTAACATCACAAAAAATCTAGGCAATAAGAACACAAATTTTGACTATAAAATACTTTTATTAATAAAAATCTATGTTACAATGTGATTAATTAGAGGGTATACCCCTTAAGTTTTAAAAGTCACCTAACGTTCTTGGCGGTTCGGGAGGTGACAAATTGTGAAGGGTCGCTTTTTAAGCGGCTCTTTTTATTTTGCATCATTATATTCCTTATCAATATTTGGCTTGATGTCCATGGACGCTAACAACTCATGTATCATGATTCTTCCTCGCTGCATCCACTTTGTAATCATCTTAACTTCTTTCCTTCCATCGCTACGAGTTACATTAAAAGAATGAGATTGTGCATACCCTTTATTAGCGTGTTTACTATAAAGTAGCCACTGTCCGTTAAGCTTGTACTGCATGCCTGCGTTTTTAAGAATTGTATTGAGTTGTTGAGCAGTTAACCCGTAGTCCTTAGCGATTTGAGATGTAGTAACAGTTCCCTTGGAATTAAGGATAGTATCGTAATAAGCGACTTTAGGAGTAAATTCTTTTATCGTGTCTTCTAACAAAAGCCTTCCTCTTGCTTCTTCGATCCATCTTTGTGCTCTAGCGATTGGGTCATCTATCATATAAGATGGAGAAACTTCTACTTCTTTAATGCGATAGTAATCATCTACAAGCATTTCGTAAGCTTCCCAAGCTTCATCTGTGTTGACTGATTTAGCGTGCATCCATGCTCCTTTTTCTGTCCAGAGATATAGTCTATTGAGATTTGGCAAAACGTCATTTTGACGACTCGCCTTAAATTCCCTTAGTTCATCTCCAGTGAGAAGGTGAAAATGCTTGCCCTCTGTGTATCTGGATTCATTCCGTTCAAAATTCTTACTAATGATTTTTGTATCAGTTCCAAACGACTCTGCAAGTTGTACCGTGGTAAGTACACGTTGATTCTTGTAAACAATAGGTTTGTAGTTGTTCATTTCTTCTTTCCTCCTTCTTTATATGAACACTTAAATAAAAATACTTTTAGATGCTCAAAAAAACATAACTTGGGTACTGCATATTTATATTTTTTTATCTTTAGACAACCTCCTGTTATAATATTATGCGTTATGGTAATATTGATATTAGACAACTTCCTCAAGTAGCTCGTCGATGCTATCAACTTTAAACAAAGTTTTTAGCTTAGATGCCATACCGAGAGAAATTTTCTCGGGATTTTTCTCAAGTCTGCCATAGTAAACCTGAGAAATTCCTAGCGTCTCTGCTACATCTTTTTGCGATAGTATATTTCGCAATCGTAAGTAGGTAATGTTGTTACGACGTTTATCCATTTGTTCACCCCCTTATAACAATAGGTTAATATTATATTACACATAGTTTATTGTCAATGCCTGGAGGTTATTTGTTATGGAAATTTTTTCAGCTCGTTTAAAATGGCTTCGTGAGAAACAAGGAATCACTCAAAAAGATATGGCTGAATTCCTTTCAGTGTCTCAACCATATTATGGACGTTTCGAAAAGGGAACTGGACAACCTAATTTGGAATCCTTAGTTAAGTTGCCAATTATCTTAGATGAATCATTAGACTTTATCTGTGGTGTAACAAGTATTGATCGTGAAGCAAGAGATATATCGAAGGTATATATCCATGCAAGACATGCACTGTCGCTCTCTCAAGAACGATTAGATACCATTATGGAATTGCCTAGTTCAGAAAATAAATTAAATTTTGAGCATAAAATTGAACTAATAGAAAGAGAAAGAGTACGAATACGAAATTATCAACTGGACAAAGATCATTATTTCAGTCTATTAATTGATCACCTAAACACCATACCATTCGTTGATACCAAGTTATTTGATGAAGAGTCATGGGACTTTGAATATGATAAATTCGCTAAATTTAACTACTCCAACTTTAAAAGAAAGCCATGAATATAAAAAGGACTCCTAAAACTTAGGGAGTCCTTAGTGATTATTTATTTAATGAGTCAAGTTGTGCTTCTATTTCGGCAATTTTCGATTTATATTCGTCAATTTCCTTGTTTTTTTCCTCTATAAGACCTTGTGTACGAACCAAAGATTTTTTTCTTGTTTCTTGGGTGATAGGGTCTTTACTAGCTGGAAGATTTGATAATTCATCAAGTTGTTTGTTTAGTTTAACTCGACTTTCTTCTGCATCACTTAATGTTTTTTCCCAATATGACTTATAATTTTTTACGGAATCTATATATTCTTTAGATTTATCATTTTGTTGTGGAACACCTTCAATTTTGCTACCAACATTCGTCTGACTAGCTGTTTTTTTTACTTCCGGTGATGACTCTGATTGTGTATCAATGTTGATTGTTTTACCTTCCACTTTTAAATTCGCCCCTAAAGAGTCGGATACAGCACGCAATGGCACATGAGCCTTGCCATCAACAACAATAGCATTTTCAGTCAGCGAATTACCGTTAACCTTCACGCTGTACTCTCCTGCTACCGTCTGTCCAACCATAGATTTGATCTGGTCCGCAAATACACTACCAGTTGTTGCAACCACTGCACCAATCACTATACCACTTAATAGATATGCCCATTTTTTCACGCTGGTACCCCCGAATAGTAGATTTGTCCTAATTCTACCATCGAGTATTAAGCTAGTAAATGATTAACTGGATGAACCACCCGAAGGGATATATACGGTGGCAACAGTCCTTGCTCTACTGAAAAGTTTAAGGTTTCGAGAATCAGGATCAAACGTAGCATTGACTACCATATCATTGTAGATATCTCCTCTAATACTTGCGATATCATTTTGTATAGCACTTATTGTTGATTTCAAATTTGTAATACTATCTATTGTTAATCCGCTGACTTCCGTTGCATTTTCAAAACTAACTGCACCATCCAGATAGGTCTTATCATCAGTAGATTTGATATGAACACTTGCCATATTACCTACATGCAATCCTTCTGTATCACCATAGATTGAGCCGCGCGGCGATCCATTATCCTTGAATAGTAGCGCCCCACCATCATCGGCTTGGCCGAGCGTCAGGGACTCTCCACCTGCTGGACCATATGCCTTGAATCCTTCTGGCGACATTTCTACTTTAGGGAACTCATCACGGCTTGTGGCGATGTATGAGCCGTATATTTCCACCGAATCAATTACCCCGGCTGTTATTGCGCCAAGGTCCGCAGCAATAGCAGAAAGCTTTTGAACGTTCATTTTAGCTGCTGTAATCGTCCCCGTCACAAGGATATCCCCATCAATCTCATTTACGTTGCGAGTGTCTAAGTTATTAAGGATGTACAATAATTCCTCGGTCTGCATAACAGATGCATTGTGGAGTTGCTTAACCAGTGAACGCAACTGATCCACGCCAGATTGACTTATATCCCCTAAGCTAGGGTTTACAGATGGCAATTCAACATTAGCCATTGCGCTTGCTCACCTCTCTTATAATACGATGTATCTTCGCTTTACCTGTACCAGACAGCTTCAAGCGGTACCATGTTTCTGGCGTACGAACAATGACCGGGATACGGATACTTTGTATTGCGCCCGTGCCATTGCTGGTGGTATACACCTGATTCCATACACCGCCTTCTGTGCCGCCAGCATAGGCGACATTGAGCGTGGAGCCGGGTTCTATGTCTGCCACGATAAACAAGCGGTTAATGGCCTTTCTGACCGTCTCGTCATCTTCTGAAAATGGTTTGGTTTCAATGAACCACTTTGGCTGTGCCCCGTTGTCTGTCGTGCCGCCCATCTTCATTATTCTGCCGTCGTTCGTTCCAAAATAAAGGGTTTGACCGTCAAGAAAAAAAGAAGTAGCAACAAAATCAACTAACCACCATGCCTGACGCTGTAGATCATACTTAAATGTCACATTAGGCAATGTGTTTGTATCTGTAACCAATGTAAGATATACAAAACGCCCATCCGTGCCAGCACAGCACAAGTGGGCGTATGACATATTAATTTTATTAATGTATGGTTTGATCGGTTCGCTGATCTTTGTTGGTGCAGCACCGCCCATATAGTCGTAGAAGCCGTCGGGACCGAGCCAGTACAATGAGTCCCGAGTTGGGCAAATTGTCCGATCTGATATACAACCGACACCATATGGCTGCGTCATATTAAAGTTTGTAGAGTCCTCGCCAAACAGTTTATGCATAGTGTATTTTTTAAACAGGATAACATGATTCGAAAATGCTGTTAGTCCGCTAGGCTTCTCACCATCTTGCGTTTCCACGGTTATTTTTCCAGTCCCAACATATTTGTCGGTACTGCTCCAGTCGTTTGCATCTCTAAGGCCAGAAAAAGACAATAGATTATCATTCTTGTTTGCCAGATAAAACCTATTGGCATGTGATGTAATGAACGCACTTCCTGGAGCACCTGACACCACTGATAATGAAGATCCGTCATATTGTCTTAGTTGTAGGGAGCCATCCAGAAAATAAAGCTTGCTACCGTCGAAGAACATCGCATACTCCCATAACCGACTGCTATTAGTATCTGCATACTCATATACTACCGACCATGTAGTGCCTGAAAGTTTATATAATCCCTTTTCATTACCGCAATACCAGTAATCCTTGAACTTAAAGATTCGGTTTAAATATCCTGTGTGACGGCTAATTTCGGTGAATCCATCTCTTACCTGGAGTGTTGGGTATAATGATGAGTCCATATTAACCACTGCTATACACTGGCTGTCTTTGATTTCTATAGATTCGACCCCTAAATTTAGGCCATCAGCAAGCGTCATGATTGCAGATTTGGATTTCTGTGGGGTTGAGGTCCAATATTCCATGTTACACCCCGATCCATGTCCAGGTAGGAGCTACGCTATAAACCAATATAACCGACTCACTTGTGCTCAGAGGTAACAAACCCCCACTCAATCCTGTACTTATACCGTTAATTTTTATATCCGTTACCGTGCCGCCTTTTATCGCCATACGTACATCATGTGGGAAGGGGTTGACCAGCTCTGCGTTACTGACCGGAACGCCTGGTGTCGTAATGGGCCCGACTGGAGACTGACCAATATTATTTTTAAGGTATAGGTACCTTCCTACATTAGTGAGCAGGTGAGTTCCTTGTGTGTTTCTAGACAAGTCATTATCCGAAACTTGCATATCAGTGGTTTGGTAGGAACCCGAAGTTCTGAGTTTAATACCATAATAGGCATTACCGGAAATAACATTTTCTTTTATAACGCAATGCTGAACGCCGTCAAAGTCAATGCCGTCATGCGAATTACTTTTAATTATGTTGTTAGAACAAATTAAATCCGCTGCCCAAAAAGCAGTGAATCCGCTGCCTAGGTTGTTGGTAAAGTAATTATTCTTGATAATGAATCCACTTCGCAGGTTGTTCCCGTTATATAAGTCAAGTCCACCAATCGTATTCGAATAAAGTCTGCAAGAATCTACAATTGCATTAGCTCCCGTTATATATATCCCGTAGTTGTAATTGTCATGCGCCTTACATTCCCGTAGGGTTACGTTATCTGTTTGAATACTGAAACCATTACTGTTTTCCCCTTGTGCTGTACAATGGTGCGTTTCGCAGTTGTCCAAAAGTGAATACGGCGCATGCTCCAGCAATATCCCACTCTCGTCGCAATAACTACACACTGTATTACGGATCAAAAGACACGATGTACCAAATACAGTTCGTATCCCCGAACCACCGCAATAGGAAACATCGCAACGGTCAATAATTCCTTTTGCATCCTGCCAACAGGATATCCCGTTGTTCTTGCAATTTATTACCTTTACGTCCTCAATCAGAAAGTTCGAAGCGGTATGGAACCATAAACCATGTCCACTCGTCTGGTTTGAATTATTTCCATCTACCGTTAAGTTGCGTATGGTAACATTTTTAGAACCAGAAGCATCCAACATAGTTTTGTTGGTCGCGTTCATGAGTTTAATAATTGTAGCATCCACACTAGACCCTTGAATAACGATATCGCTTTTAATTCTGATTGTGTCGCCAATAATATATGTGCCAGCCGGAAAATGAATTATACCTCCAGAGATAGAAGAAATGAGTTGGTTTAGCAGAGCAGAATAATCATTGCCATCAGGGTAAATTCCATAAGAAGTTACAATATATATCGCATTAGCATACTGTCTTTTTATTAGTTCCGCTTCTCGATATTGAGCTGCAATTAACTGCGACGCTTGACTCATGACAATACCCCCATGACATCTTCAATGATAGGGTAATCCGGGGTTTCATCGTTGGTCTTATTGAACTCAGTAATAAGACCGTTGTATTTAGCTGTGTAATTATTAACCATGTTAACATCGTTGAAATTCTCAGCTATCTGAACCAGCGACCCGTACACCAATAACATGTGAAAATCTCGGTCGAGTTCCGGCTCCAGTCCCAAGTCTCCCGCGTGCAATTCTTTTGGCTCACGATTATAAAATATCATTAAGCCTCCAATGCTATCTTTGTCCGGTGTGGGGTATAATCCGAGTTCATCGCCATCTGTGAAGTAATAGAAAGGTATATTAGCTCCTGTCTTAACATCCTGATATAGATATTCTGTGTCATTCACAAGCACGTCAATGACATTCGTTCGAGCGCAAGGGAGTGGATAGGCAAATATGCCTTCCATGATGTCATCTTGCCAAAGCGTATTTACTCGAAATGTGGTACGAAACAACACGCTTTGAATACTGTTTATCTTACGGATTACACTATCATTGGACAGGCCGTGCGGGTATTTTTCTGCGATTTCGTCCAGTATTTCTTGCAGTTTCACGTTGCATCACCCCTTTATAAACGAAAAAGCCCCAATCGGGGCCTTGCTACATACCTTTTATTTCTGTTTTGGTGCTGTTTTCAATACGTTGATTAACCTCACGCGTCATTTCGTAACTGTATTGATAGATTTCTGCAATGGCTTCTGGTACTTCAACGGACTTACCACGAGGCACCGTGTACACTACGCCATTAAATCCGATGGGTACTACCTTATCATTAGGGTTGGTCGGATCATCCGGGATCATAATTTTAACTTTCGGCATTGCCTTGAGCTGTTCCAATACACTTTTTTCGGCTGCAGCTGCTTGTCGTTCCAAAGCTTTCTCTTCCATCTGCATTTGTTCCGGTGTTTTCTCAGTATCTTTCGTTGCCATGTTGTTTCCTCCTCAAATTAAAAGGAGCCCGAAGGCTCCGTGTATTAAACTGTTGCGCCAGATTCGTACCGTACGATAGCCAGTTCTTGCAGTCGTACAGCCGCGAATGCACATTTCCATGCTACGGTGTTGAACTGGTTAAGCGGGTCAGCTACACCACCAGATCCAGCTGGATGAACGATAATTTCAGGTTTCATAGATCCTTCGATATCCGGCAGGCCATAAGCACCGCGGCCGAGGAAGATAGTAGCGTATGCGTCATTGGCAGCAGGAGCACCAGCCGAACCAGAGGCGTATTTAACGCCATTGTCTACTTCCATGAAGTAAATGCCGTACATCTTACCCAACATACCTTCTTCGCGGTTCTTGGTGTCTACATAGGTGTTCTGGTCTTTCCACTCTTGCAACTGCATGATGTCGAGTGCTACGTCTGGGTGGACCATCGCTACATAGCCAGTACCACCATTAGGCAAGCGGATTGGCTTAACCTTGTTACGCTTCATCGTCCGACGTACCTTCAGGATATCCAGCGCTGTGATCTTATCTGCCGGCAGCAATGTACTACGGGATGCCTTGCCATTTGCATAAAATACGTTTGTTCCCGCAGCCACAACGTCACGTCCAATGATGTCAACACTCTCACCAGCGTTTTCACCCATGAGACCAGCTGTTTCTTGCAGCAGTGGGTCAAGACCAGTCAGGTCAATAAACTCAGAGATCTTCGCCCATGCCCCGTACTCCTGTACAATAGCTGTGATTTTTACGATATCCAAGTTCACACCGTCTGGAGTCACGCCTTCAGTCAACGCCGTGGTGTTAACAGCCAAAGAGTTCAGGCGGCGGAAGCTTGTTGTCGCACCCTTACGCTTAGGGATGTTCTTGTTTTTTTCAGCAAATTTAGTCCATTGTAGCTCAGGAATCAATCTCTCCAACATTTCGTCTTGGTAAAACTCCGCTTGTTCTGCCGTTAATGCGTTAACTCCGGTTGTTGCGTTATAACCTTGTACTTGTGTTGCCATGTCTGGTCATCTCCTTAGTTTACGCGTCCACGCCTGCTGTCCCTAAATGCTTTACGCTCAGCTTGGGTCATACCGAGGTATCCACCCTTCTGGTCTGGCGCATCGGCACCGAGTGAGCCCGTGGAACTGTCCGCGTTTTGTTGTAGTTTTCGTATTGCCTCTTGCTCTGCTTGGGTTTTAGCTGTGTTCACTCGCTCGTCATATGTAAAGAGCTTATAAGCGACATCCAGCGTATACCCATTAGTAGCAGCGAGGTTAATAACATCGTTTTTGTACTTGCCAAAGTCAGGATATTGCGTGTCGTCCTTTTCCATAGCCGCTATCTGAGCTTCTACTTGACGCAATGCATCAGCTTCCCGAAGCTCATTGAGTTGCTTTTCATACTCACTGACCTTCTGGTTAAGCGGCTGTAGGTGCTCGCGAATGACAGATTCATCAACGTTCAGTTTTTCAGCCTCTCGCTGGATCCGTTGATCCATTTCAGCCTGTTCCAGCGCTGCCATGTAATCATCGTGGTTATCAAATCCGTAATACTTAGCTGTGCGATCAAGTGCTTGCTGGTACTTTTCAGCGTCTTTAGCCTTCGTACCGTATTCCTGTTCAAGCTGGGCTCTAATCTGCTCTTCACGAGCTTTCAGTGCCTTGGCAAAACCTTTTTCATCGTTCTGAGCGGCGACCTCAGAATCTTCAACGCCCGTGTTTGTATCTACTTGCTCGGATTGTAGTGATTCTTGACCTGTTTCTTGCTGCATCTCGGCGGCAGATGCTTCTTCAACGCCCGTATCTTGCACTTCCAATTGATCTTCCACGCTAATTCCTCCTTGTTATGCGGCGACCATAACGATTCAACGCCCGATTTTGTATATAGAAAGGGCCTCCGCAGTCTCAGCAGAAGCCCGTATTACATGCCTATTGGCACTGGTTGTTGCATTGGTACCGCTTGTGGTGCTTGTCCTATCATTTGTTCTGGTGCTGGCTGTTGTGGTGCTACTACATTAAGCAGCGTCATGACCTGTTGTTCTGGCGTTAGGGTATCGAACTGTGCTCGTTCCTCCGGTGACATTTGCTCGACAATCTGTTCCATCATGCCGATAATACCTTTCTTCTCGTCCATTTCCTTCATGAGACGGTCACGGTAAGGTACTGTGTTCTTCGGCATGTACTTTAGATACTGCTCATATGTGATGTGACCAGCACCAAGCGCGTTCTCAAGGCCTGACACTACCAAAGATTCGCTGTATGTGGATGATGGACCGACGTCGATTTTAAGCGTAAATCCCACATTCTGATACTGCGATCCATTGAACATAGTAGCGTAATCGTCACCCTCATCGTCTTTCAGGAGAACCTGGCGCGGCAGATTGTACTTGACCTTCCAAAAGTCCTCCCAAATACGTCCAATGTCCTCTATAGCACGGTAAAAGCGACGTTTGATAGACTCAATCGGGATTGCAGCAGCCTTTTGCAACAGCATAATAGCCGTTGCGTTAAGGTCTGCGCTGGGTGCTGATCCAGTCGCTGCCTCGTCTGCTCCGGTCATTTGCCGAGTGAAAGCCATGATAGATTCGACCAAGTTGGCAGCATTCGCGCTTATTGGTCCTGGGTTAAGGTAACTAACTCCACCATTGCCAGGAGGCGAATTGTCCTCTATCATCTCGCCCGGTGCATTGGTTACTTTGCTCGGGTTGATAGCGCCTGACTTGTACACCAGCTTAGGCCAGCCTGTAAGCTGCACAGACAGTATCTGCATGGCTACTAATGTATTAATAGCCTTCTGGTTAGGAATAAGTCCCTCTGTGTCTCCTATGCCGTGTATGGACTTCTTACGTCTATCCCATTGCATAACCACGAGGGGGTAGAGTGACAATCCGGTAGGTGTTGCCTTCTTGATGGTTACACCAGAGGCTACCTTGCAGAACATAACCTGTCCTTCTTCTCGCCAGTAACGAGTTAATACAGTCACCTTACTGCTATCATTAAGCTCCACCTTCGCCATGTCATACCCCTGGTCTTGTGTCTCCTTGTCAGGCTTGATCTGTTCTGCCATAAGTTCAGTAACACCGTTGGCTTTAGCCATCTCACGGACACTCTCAACCATCTCACGGCTGCTGATAATGATGTATGGTTGCTTTTGTACATTCCTCTGCTGCGGATTACCAAAGAACACATTAATCGGATCAAGGACCTCACCTTCCATCTCTCCAATGTAGGGATACTTGTTGCCACCCTTAATGCTGTTGTCCCAGTAGTAATGCCATATAGCTGTGCCAGTGTTGGCTGCTGTGTCCAACGCTTCCTCGTTAAGCTCATCTTGCTTGATACGCTCCCACGTGGACTCCGAGTTACGGCTGAACAGTTCGCCTGGGTCATCTTCTTGCTCCGGCTGCTGATCATCAACCTCTTCAAGAGAGAAGATCATTTTTATCTGCTCGGACATGACGTTAGCAACCTTGTGCGTCTCAATCATCTTAATGACATTGAACACCGGACGAGGCAGATGCTTAGTCCTCTGTGTAGCAGCAGGCCATTGGTCAGACGCTTTGAATCGCTCATATTCCGGCCATTTATCAAGAAAGCCCATCCTACGGAAATAGGACAGGCCATCTTTATATTGCTTCTCCAGTTCTCCAGCCAGCTTATCAAGCGTCTGTTGCATGCTTATTCACCTTCTTTCTTGATTAAGCCGTAAAGGTACTCAGACATTAGGCTCTGCACCTCTTGTTGTTGCGCTGGTGTGAGCGGTACAGGCGGCTTAACCTCACCTATCAACTCGCGTAGTTTGGCGTTAATGAGCTGCTTTGTCTCTTCCTCCAAGTCAGGTAGCTTGAGTAGGTCGCCTAGTTTGATAGCTTCATCCATTTGATGGCACCTCCTGCTATCGTTTTAGTATCAAAAAAAGCCCGCCCTACACTTTGTAGGAAAGGCTTTAAATTAAATATGTGTGTGGTTGTTTGAGATTTACTCGGTTTCGTCCACAATATATGTCCATCCTATAGTTATAACCGGTTCAGATTCTGCTGTCAGTTTCTCAGGCACTGGTCCGAAAGAGCTTTTATAAGCTTGCCTAATCACCCATTCCACACGATCTTTATCTATTTCAACACCTGTTTCTCGCATGGATTCTTCAGCGTGTTCCAAAAGTAACTCTTTCGTTTCTTCAATGACCTTTTCATCAATAATATCTAATTCACCATCAACTACAACGTAATTCCCGTAAGTTTTCGACATTTACTCACCACTCCCTTTTCCTTATATTAACATTATCTACCACGATAAGTAACTATCAGTTGTATTCATATCATCATCACTACGGAACGGGAATGGCGTTGGTTTTTCCTCTACCATTCTTTCAAATGCTTTATCGTCCTGTTGCCCACGGCTGTAGTAAGCAATAGCCAGTGCCATAACCAAGTCATCATGTGCACCTTCCTGAGCTACTGGTTTCCCCTTCTCATTACGGACAAAGGTTAGCATCTCATTGAGTGTGTCCAAGTCGTTAATGAGGTGTACTGACTCCCGTACGACACGTACCAGTTCAGCAATGGCAGAAGGCCGGGTGAGCTTGTCTGTGCGGAATCCATACGCTTTAGTTATCGATCCAGTAAACGTGTCCTCGCGCTCTCTGACATACTGATTACGATAGTCCAAGCGAGTCAACACCTTGACGGGATGGCTGCTGAAGTTAGTTTCAATACTCATTAGCGCGTTGTTGTAATGTTTACCAAGACAATACATCTGCTCAGCATACAAATCCTCGTCAAACTGGTTCTTGTACCGCGCAGCTTGATTACCAGTCACATTGTTTATGATCTGACCCGTAAAGTTATCTGATCCATCACCAGCCGTATCACCACCAACTACATAAGGAATGTGAGAACGTGGACGTTCAAAGATATTTATATATCCACTGTCATCCTCAATCCACTTGATAGTGCTGTCAATGATCTTATCCGCTACATCCTTTTGGTAAACAAAATACCCTCGTTGCACCACAGGATCATGGACACGAAGGTATGATATACGCTCGCTGACTTTCTGAGCGTTAAATATAGTCTTACCAAGCACACCCCATTCACCAAGCGCGTACACTTGGTAGAAGTACGGGTCTGTCTCTCTAAACGCCTCCAACACTCGGATAGCATCATCATCGAGAAATTTATTGTTCTTGTATGTGCTATGGATCGTCGTGGCGTTTGGCTTCGGGTTATCGAAGAATTCCCTCTTAAGCCAGTGATTAATGTCAATCGGGTTAAACGTAATCATCATTTGCTTATAGTTCACTGTGCGTCCACGTAGCCGTATATCAAGTTGTCTAAAGTCCTCGGGAGTACACTCACTGGCTTCTTCCATCCAAACGCTGGTTACGCCTGAGATAGACTTAAGCTTCTCAACGTCATCCAGACCAGCAAACAATATTTCATTGCCGTTGATGCAACTGATATGAAGTTCTGAGCTGGTTCCCTTCGGGATCTTAAACAGCTTTTCCAATCCCCATCGGTATATGGCGTTCTTAAGCTCCATAAACACCGACTCACGCAATGTCTTAGCTACCTTACGCAATACAAGGATACGATGCTTTTGTTCAGTCAGCAGCCGCAGGATGATCTTCTGAGCCGTAAACACCGACTTACCCGAACCGCCGCCACCCATCAACACCAGATATCTATCCTTGTTGCCGTAGAGTGGATAGAACGTGTCGTTCGTCAGGTTCGGCAACTCGGTTAAATCGATGTTAATCGTCGGCATCGGCACCAAACCCTTTCGGCAGTTCGACCTTAATGTTAAGTTCAGTACTTACATCTGCTTGCAGCTTATCTATTGGTTTATAGCCAGCACGATCCAGCAAGTCCCTTGCAGCAACCAGCCTATCTTTGTGCTGAGCAGCTTTATCATTCATGATCTCCAGCAGAACTTCTCGCGCCTTGACAGCATCATCAGCGAACATCATACGCAAGTCCTTGTTAAGATTCTGTTCAGTTTTGTTAAGATATTGTTGAACTTCAACAGACTTTAACAATCTGCTCCCCTGACTCGATGCTGTTTTCTCACTGTATCCGGCAGCTATTGCAGCATGAGTCGCATTGTTGCCGTTCTTCAAATACTCGTTTACAAATAACATAATTTGCGGTCTCAGCTCTGCCATGTGTTACCTCCTCTCTCCCGTGTACCTTACTTTACCGTCACCCCTCGGTGTTTCGGGTTTAGATTACGGGATGCTTAATCTTCATTTACCAATACAATTGCTGGACCTGTAATTACACAGCCTATTTCACCTTCACGAATTACCATATCTCCTTCTGGGGAAACATCATATTTACGTACGCCTTTTCTGGCTGATAATGCTTCCGTTAGGTCTTTTGTGCTAATGTAATTCAGCGTAAGTGGCGACTGTATTCCTCTCGCTTGTTTTGGTTCATTCTCACACTTCAACGTGACCGCTGGATACTTTAGTTTCAGATACTCCAATACTTCCTGTGGTGAACCTTCTATAGTTCCATCTGAATATAGTTTCAATGTTATATCCCTCCTTATAGGAAAACCCTCTATACGGCCTCCGCTTCGCTAAGTATTTCGTTCGACTCGATGGCCTTCGGCAAAAACAAAAAGAGCAACGGTTACCCGTTACCCTCTCTGTACAGATATCATTTGAAGAAACAGCGTGGACAGCGACTGCGCATTTAGCTACCGTTGCCCATCGCATATTTCCTATACTACTATCTTAGCAGGTTCTCACACGGTTTTGCGTGCAAAAAAATGCGTAAATCATGCAGGCTCCCTGAATATCCACGTTGGATCAAACATGTGATCAAAGTTTGTAATCTCCATTTCATCCTCACTCAGCGGTTCAAGTGCAATGGATAATTTACGTATAGATTCGGTATGCAGGCGTGAAATAGTGCTAGGGTCTTTATGCATCTTTGTCGCTATCTCATGCAATGTTAATGTGTTTCTGTCCAGATACTTTTGATTTATGACCATTTGCTGATCGTCACTCAGAACCTCGCTGACTGCTCCTTTAACCATACTTACAATGCGTGCATACCTCAGGCCGTCCAATGAACCATGCTTAATCAAGCGATTAGTTGATAAATTAGCTGTGTTTGGCACCAACTCGTCACGGCCAAGAGCTACTCGACACATTCTCTCTGCATACTCATATGATCTAAAGTCTTTCAACAACTCAGTTACCCTGTCCTTATTCATGTTTTTCCCTCCTTCAACTCTATTAATGGCACAAAAGCAACTTCTCTGTACCCTTCATGCAATTTGTATTCCTCTATCAAATGGAATGATGGCTTTGTCCAACGTCCGATACTCCAACCTCGTCTATCAAAATCGAAGTAGACCAGCAATGAACCTGTAGCCTCATCATCTTTTAAGTCAATCATCACCGCGTATGGATGATCTATCCCAGGATGATTAAGCCTATAATGCTGCATCACGCTTTTATCTCGCTCAAGCATGTGAGGAAAAGGCAGCCGTTAGGCCACCTCTCCTTTACCAAATACCATTGCTTCTAACGCCGAGACTCTTTCCTCAATTGTCTTTCCTGCCACTTGCTGACCAGCGTCCCCTTGAGCCAGTCCGTCTGCATCCTCTTGCGTTTGAAACTGCGTAGGCAGTTCTACGATGTCTGCCTTTTCCACACCGCCAGATTGTGCCAGATCCTCATTAGCACGTTTTTGTTCTTCGGCTGCTCTTCGAAACTGCTCGGCCTCTTGGGCCGTTACCTCCCGATACTTACCTTTGTCTAACCACCCAAAAGTAATTTCTTCTTCCGTCTCTGCCAACTTAGCTTTAAACAATGATCCCTTATTGTCTACTTGCTCCACATCGTAAATTGCTGGCAATGACTCTTTATATGCCTTAACAGCTTCAGCAAGTGCGCCGGATGTATTGCTATTTATCACCTTAGTTGCAGCAGATGCACCAATAGCAGCTTCAGCACGCAGATCATCAATGTGACTGTTCAACCGTGTAATTTCTTGCGCTGCCGCATCCCGTTTCTGTCCAAGATCCGTAATTTCTTCTTGTGCCGCCTGCAATTCCTTTTTAAGTCCGTCCGTTTTTTCATACAGATCGTCATATTGCTTCTGCAGATCATCGCGTTCTTTCTTAATGGCTGCCGCTTCTTCTTGTGTACGTTTCAGTTCCTCAAGATACTTTGTATCACGATCAGACATCATTTCTTGCACTGCAATTCTTAGAACCTGGTAAGCTCCTTCGTTACTGCATAGCTGACGCATTTTCATACCATCTACTTCAAGCCCGTCCAGTATATAAGCAATTTCTGCATGTGCTTCTTCTTCGCGCTGGCTATATTCAGCTAGTCGGGCATCCTGCTCAATATCTTGTTCCAAATCTGTAATATGCTGCGTAAGCACTGCCACCTTATTTTGGTCTGCTGCTGCAAGTTTTTGCTGTTCCGTCCGTAATTCATACCGCAAATTTTCTAGCTGTTGTTGTTTGTCCACCTATACACACCTCGTTATCCGATTATTTTCATCTCTATACTATGATTATACCACATATAGTGCCGTTATAGTACATTTTTCGCACTATTACACAACATTTCGTATACATGTAAGGTTTGACTATCTCAAATATTTGCGTATGGCAACCATTACGATTGCATAGATCAATAACGCTGCTATTAAGTCCATCGTTAGGCTCCTATTTGTTTATCTGGTGGTTTGCCTATGAATCTATGACCATCCATTTTAAACCACGTAGCAGGCTCGTAGAGACCTTTTAATTTCCGCCCTAGTATTCGGTTATCCATCACCTTTATCACGCCTATACGAGTCCCAGAATCGTCCATAAGGGTATATCCGTCTTTGTGGTTTATCCAACATGCTATCATGCCGCTTCTACCTCCCATACTTTGATAACGATTCGTGGTCGTTCGGAATAATACTTACGTGTGATCAGGGCGACAACTCGGTTATCATCTTGCCAAGCTATTTTATTTAGAGCATCAAAAATTCCTTTGACACAATTATCAATATCAGGCTTGACTATAGGGAATATTTTACCTTTCAGCGCCTCATCTCTTTTCTTCTTGCTCCAGCTTTGCGGTACCGGATAATAGAATCCGATCTCTGTTCCTACAGGTCCTGATAACGGCTTATCAAACTTCTTTCTCGCCAAGTAACCAATCTTAGTTTTGTAGGTGAGGTAATTTTGTGCTGACGGGTTTTTCCACTTGCTCCGTTGCGTCATACGAACTGCACCCATTGGCGTAATATCTACCTCAAACGTTATCATGCTGCACCTCCATGCTCTGACTTTTTGGTCTTGTCCAGTTCGTGAACTACCCTCGTTTTAGGTATACCAAGCCTTTTAGCGATTTGAGATCGTGGTACGCCTGCATTCGCTTGATGCCTAATATATTCGCTTATCTCAGGGTCTAATGGCTCGTACAGGCTTGCTATGAGTCTGTCAGGCTCAACACATGGTGTGTCATATCCAATCATTCGTGGTGCCCGTGGTCCTTTCTTTTTCTTCGGCTGCTTTTGCTCCCTGATAACTCCACCAGTGCGATAGTATTTTTTTATCATGCTGCCTCATCCTCCTGTGCTTTCTCCCACTCTAACTCTGCTCTAGCTATACGAAGGGAACCTTCAAGGTCCTCGTCTAAGTAGTCATAGTCGTCTATTGGATTCATGGGGTATCCTCCAGTAGTGATGGGGTTTCATAGATGTTGCCGATTACTTCAATTTCAGATATTTTAAGAAAATTGAAATTCTTGGTTCCGCATAGATTTATCAATAGCTCTCTGTATTTTCTTGTTCTGAAAGACCCATCTGAGAATACAGCAACGTCTATAATTTGAGAGTACGAGGTTTTATCTGGATTTCTGTACCAAGACAACGTTCTGTCGTACCATTTCAATATATCTCCCTCATATATCTCTTTACCGTTACGGTCTTTTAGTCCGGTATATTGGACTATGTCTCCACAGCCTTCATCAAAATGCATCCAATCACCCACTTCGTCGTTCCATACCAAGTTACATACATAGTCCGCTCCGTCCGAATTACAACCAGCTAGCACTCTATCAATCCACTTTTTGTTGTACTTATCCCACGCTCTAAATTTGATGGGTCTACTCACTTGTATCTTCTTATCCATTGGTTTAGACCTCCCACGTTCCATATGACCAATAACCCACACGACTGCCACAATCCCTACAAGTAGCTTCCTTTTCAACTACGACATGTTCATCGTAGACATCCTCAATATTTATTTTTTTGGAATCACAATGTTGGCATTTTAAAGGGTATCCATCTTCGGTGATGTATCCATTCGCAATTTGTCGGTTTATATATGCACCGATATCATCAAAAACTACATTCTTATCTGACATATCCCTTATTCCTCTCCTTGCCCTTTAGGGGCTGTGATTTTATTCGGCTGCCGCTTCGCTAGGCTGTTCGTTCGTCTCGATGGCCTCCGGCATATTGATTTCTGAATAGTGGGTTACATTGATTTGATGATTGTATTGGATTAACCAACCATATTCACCAGATCCCAAGTGTGCATGTTGAGCTATCTGTAAAGTCATACCGCATGTAACCAGGTAATCAACATGGCTTTCTATTGATCTATCTTTCGGGTCGTATTTAATCCACTGGATCATTCCTCTATCCCCTCTCCTTGGGTTAATACCGATATCAGAGCAGCCAAGCACACCGCTTCCTGTGCAGTCTTGGCAGGTACTTCAATTGGTCCTGAATCTACATCACTCCAAAATGTGCAGCTGTACTCCACTGGGCTAATTTCGAATATTTGTGTTCTAGTCAGAGTCATGATCGGATACTGCTGCGCCACTTCCCATGCTGCGGAAATGTCGGTAGAGTAACTAGATGGATAACTTGTCATGCTGCCGTCCTTAACCCAGCCTTTTCTATGTCTGTCCACTTCAAAGCCCATCAAAGCCGTAGCTACCCAAGCATCCCGTTCCCTCGGTTGCATACTATTCCATTTAGCTATTAATTCATCGCGATTCACCCTATCTTCTTCCCTTCTTATTGGAGTCTATAATCAAAATCTTTGAATTTACCGTATTGCTTTAAGTTCATCATTTCTGCTGTCCCTACCGATCCCTCACGATTCTTGGCTACAATGATTTCGATAATGTTCTTTTTCTCGGTATCTCGGTTGTAATAGTCGTCCCGATATAAAAAGGATATGGTGTCCGCGTCCTGTTCGATGTTTCCAGACTCGCGCAAGTCACTCATCATCGGCCGTTTATCCTGACGCTGCTCCACTCCACGGCTGAGCTGAGCTAGTGATATAACTGGACAATCATTTTCACGCGCCATCTGCTTAAGGCTGGAACTGATGTAACCCACCTCTTCATTGCGGCTGCTGAACTTCTTGCCACCTTTTATGAGTTGCAGATAGTCGATATATACAATTAAGTCTGGATGCCTCTTTTTCAGTTTTCTGACAGCTGCACGGATTTCTTGGACACTCAGTCCTGGACGATCATCTATAAATACATTCATTTCTGTCAGAACTGATAATCCAAGAGTGTATGTCTCCCATTCGTCGTCTCTCAGTTGTCCGGTTCGGATGCGCTCACCGTCTATGTAGCACTCTGCGGCTATCATCCGGTCATACAATTGCATCTCAGGCTGCTCTAGGCTGAATATAGCGACTGTAAGGCCCTCCTTACCGTTTCTAACGGCGTTGTTTAGGAGGAAGGCTGTTTTACCCATAGAAGGTCTTGCAGCCACTATATTGAGCGTCTGCTTCTGCCATTTGCCTGTTATCCTGTCTAACTCCGTGCCAACTGTACTGACTCCCAATGCCTGTCCGTTGTACTTCTTGTCATTCAAAAGCTCGAAGTGATTCATGAGCCCATCTTTGATATGTGAGAATCCTTCTTTATCACGAGACTGGTCACCAATTTTTTCAGCAATACTCATTAGCTCTGCCGCAAACTCGGTAGGATCTTCATGACCACCGCTATATACTTCTTTGACAGCAATCATTCCGGTTCGCATTAAATGCTTTTCCTTCACAATACGTTCATGTGAAGCGAAGTCCGAAACGGATGGAACCGACTTGCTCAGGTCAACCAAATAACTCATACCGCCAACATCCTGCAAGGCCTGTCCCATACGAGAAGTTATAGATACAACATCTATCTTTTTATTTTCTTCTCGTAATGAAAGCATGTTTTCAAATATGACCCTATGACCCTCGTGATAAAATGCATCTGGCATTAGTAGAGACTCGTATATCAAATCTGGAGCTAACAGAATGGAACCAAGTACAGATTGTTCTGCCTCTAAGCTGAAGTAGCTCATTGAGCCTCAGCTCGCTTCTCCGCCAATAACCTCTGCATCCAAGCCTGTCGCGTTATACCTTCCCTGACCCACGGCGGATCTTTCGGTATGTCTTTGCGTTCTTCATCCTGCCTACGGATCATCTCACGCGTTCTCTCAATTTCCTTATTAGCTTCAATTCTCTCATTCGCTTTTATTAAAGTAGGTATGCCAGGAGCGAAGTCTTTTCCCAGGCTTAGATAATCGCTCAAGTTAGCCATTACAGTTTCAAAGTCATATTGTTGGAGTTTATCCACCCAAATATCTACAACCGATTTATCAATCTTCCAACTTGGGAAATACGCTGCTGTTTTCTTTACGATATCAATAGCTTCCCTTTTTTCCATCTACCCCAACTCCCTTTCTAATTCATCAAAGATAGACATGCGACTGCTTTTTGCTCCTTTACCTTTATGTTTCTCTTTAATGGCATTGGTATAAAAGGAAAATGAATGGACCTTGCCGCCGTCTTCAACCTTTTTAGCGTGTTTCTCCTCCATAACATTTATGATCAGGTCTGCCTGCACTCCCTTACTTAGCAATTCAGTAACCGTAGGCCAATCTGATGGTTTCAAACCCATGCATTGATGAATTCGTCCGTACTCTTTATTTACTTTTTCAAAATCATTATTTTCGTCAGTAGTAATATCTTTAAGATTATCTTTAAAAGAATATATATCTTGGGGGGGTAAATAGCCCCCTGGGGGTGGTGACTGATTAGCCCCCACAGTGGGTTCTATTTCGTCACCAGGGGTCTTTTTAGCCCCCTGGGTACTTTTTTTGTTAGAATCCCATTCTGCAGTATTCGTATTAATTCCAATCACTCGCGCTTTAACGTGTGTACTTTCCTCAAATACTTTCACGATCTTCATATCAATGAGCTTATTAAGCTCTCGTTTTACCTGATCTTTTCGGATACCCATCCCCTCTGCAATAAATGCATTTCCTAGTTCATGGCTTTTTCGATGGAATCCATATGTGAACCTAAAGATGAACATGATTATATTTGCTTGGGAACCGTTTATCCTTGTTTTATAAAGTGATTCTAATAATTCATGCGCTATCAGGGTGTAACCATTCTCTAGCTGAGCAGCCATATAGGATCACCGCCTATATCGCTTGTTTGTCTTGATTACCTGAGTGGCACGACCATTTTTTCATGTACTCATTAACTGCCTTATCCAAAAATTGCTGCATCGGTATTCCGTGCTCTACGCAGAATAATTTCAACCTCTTGTGTTCCTGCGGATCGAGACGGTAGGGGATGTTTTTTGTCTTGGTGTATTCTGCCATTATCATTCACTCCTTCAAGTCTCATTGACGTCATTATAACACGTTATCGTTAATTTTGTAACGTTATCGTTATATTTTAGTTTATACCGTTTACTTATCGCCTACTATACGTATGATAGGAATAGGTGATAAGTGATGATTAAAAGTAATTTGCCTATGCTTATGGCGGGTAAAAAAATTAGAAGTATCAATAAATTAGCTAAGGAAACTGGCGTGAGCGCCCCGGCTTTGGGTCGTCTATATGACGGGACTAACATCCGTATTGACTATTCCACCATCGAAGCACTCTGCGCCTATTTTGAAATTGGTATTGGTGAGCTACTGGAGTACGTACCAGACGAGGACTAGGCCCCTCTCTGCTCTAACCGATCCATCTTTTGCTTAATGCGGTCTATCTGCCATTCGTAGTGCATGACATCCGCATAATTACCGTATCTGTCGGCCTCGTCTCGCTTCTCTACAGCATAGGCGAGGTCAATCTTCAGTAGTGTGTAATCGTTGTTTGCTGCCATCTTTACTTTCCTCCGAGTCTTTTATGAGACGATCAAGGTAATATCTCGCCTTCTTTAAATCTTCCAATCCATTCTTATGCTCATAGCGAGAAATATATTTAATTACGTTGCCCGCTAGAAAGCCTCTGTAAGCCACAGGAGACATTTTCGCATGCATGAAGTCAATTGGTTCAATGCCACCGAAAGAGTAGTGAGACGGGCGTATAGCGTCACTCATGGGCAACTCTCCCTATGATCAATGTGTTAGGCTCTATCTGCTCAATCAACATATACCTATCTACTTGCACTACACCTATAAACAACAGTACAGCTGCTAATATAGTGGTATAGGCTCTTATCATGGGGTGTCTCCAGACGCGTGTTCAGGTTGCACATGCGTTTGCGGTTTATCTGTCATTGTTGTTTCTCCCCAGGTTCATATCTGCCGAAAGCAACATCAGCAAGAAATTTATTTGGCCTACGGTCGTGCTTTTCCTGAATCAATTTGTACAACTGCACACAAGAAGGGCATAATTCAAATCCCGTGTAATTCGTAGCGCATTCCTTGCACATTCCGTTGTTACAAGTCTGATGCTGCCCTCCGATCAGGCGACCTCTTTCATCTTTCATGCTGGTCCAACTGTACCCAATGACGAAATCGCATAGCTGGGTAGACTCTCTTTTTTTACAGAATGCACATGGATACTTTGGCATTTTAAATACTTCCGGCATACCATTCATCCTCCCTTAGTGGGTGTAGGTCCTACACCCTGTATTGGTTTAATCCTGACTGGATAATGTTAAATAGGCAGCTTCTGCCCTTTGGCATGGGCTGGCGTTAAGCAAAAATGCTATATTAATTTCATCCCACACAGAATCTTTAACTCGTTTAAATTCGTAACATGCCTCATACAAGTTATTTACATAGGCTACTCGATCCAACTCTATTGCTGCTGCCTGTACCTCCAGAGAGGCGGCAGGATTGTTGCAGTAATCCGGCACAAAACCCCATAACTCATCCAGCGGGAATAATGACTCATGCACGTTATCTCCGTTAGGGCACATGAGCCACCCCCACTTATCTTTGTACTCTGATATGGTGTATCCCATGTATTCTGCAAGCCACCTATTAATCTGCTGGTCTGTCATATCCTTTACCGACATATCTATCATCCTTCCAACGCTCAACCAGGAGCGTATTGTATTGGTGGTTACTCCCCTAATGCTGATACTTCACCTTTTGCCCACCTTGCAAAGCCTACTAGGGTCATAAGGTACCAGCCGCGAACGTGTTCTTTCTTGTAATACAGCTCACCGTCTTTACCAACACGATTGCCAATCAAGATTACCGTTCTTTTTTCACCTTTACCGTTGTGGTATGTCTGACCTTCCTTGACTGCGCTGGGGCTCATGACTGTTCTTCCTCCTTAAATTCTTTATCAAACGCCTGTGACAGCATCGTATATTTATCCGTATCATAGTTGCAGTATCTGTAATGCACGTATCCATCTATGTCTTCGTATAGGGCAAATACTGTATCTCCGTCTTCATCCGTATAAAACCGCTCTATGCGGCGTATGAGGTGTATTATCCCACCGAGTTGTTCGCTCCTTAAGGGGTATAGGGTAAGAGGCCAGAAGGCCCCTATTCAATCGAATTACTTTCTTTCGGCTCCGCAATCCGTCCAACATACCAGTTCTCAATCTGCACATTTGTATATTTCAGGAGGATAATCCTTTCAGCCTCTAACGTCTCATCTGTGTACAGACCAGTGCATACCTCAACATCTACAACATCGCACTCTTCGTCTGTCAGGTCCTCGTGCTCGGCCTTTACAGTAGCTATAAAGTCTTCCTTGTTGATGAACTCTGCCTTAATTCCGTATGCAAATTCCTGATTTTCGCTCCATAAAATTTCTTTTGCCATGTTCATTCTCTCCTTTTAATTTGATTGGGTAGGGTAAGAGGCTGTTATGCCTCTCCCTCACTTGCCTTCAATCTTGCCATCTCGACTTTGTATCTATCTTTAATAAAGTTAATATGTCTATCATTTCTCGTATTCGGGTGACGATGAGGTTGTTTTAGGTATTCTGGGCCAACATGATCTATGCTTAATTGAGGACTGTCCCACCATGAATCCGTACTGATGCCGCGTCCATCCGTAAAACGTGACATGTACCCTCGTTTTGTCTGACATTTCCACATTTCAAATTTGAGTTTTGCCATCTGTACATCTCTCCTTTGGTATAGGGGATGCATTGTGTCTCTCCCCCTTATGGAGGGCTGTTCCCTCCTTCTTATCCCCTATGGGGCTATACTGTTTTTGCTTTGCTCCAAAACCCACGTTTATTTGCATTTTCCACTTGATTCTTCTTCATAAGCTGCTGGTATTTTTGAGCACCATACTTTTCGATCTGATCATTTTTGTTGCTTGAAATATCGTCTATCAACTTTTCCAAATCATCGACACAGTAATAGTTTTTCTTGTATTCACCATGTTCTACATAGCTTTTATCTATGTTGGTTAGCAGGTTGAATCTATATGAAAGGTGTTTCTTCCCGGCATGGTCACCTATACGGATGCTGTTTGCAACTCCATAATCAAGCTTTAGATAGATACTGCTGGTGGAATAGGCATCATATCGTTGGACTACAAATCCCTTTTCCTTCGCTATTTTTGCTATTTTATTAGCCAAGGTCTGGATGCTTGGTTTTCTCGTTTTGGTCATCACTGTGTTTGTCCTCTCTGCGCTTGATATATTGGAGTCATATCAGGTGCATATTTCATAGCTTTGATATGGTCTAGTAATATGGGTTGCCATACTCGCTTATTGCTGTGTACCAATGCATGCATGTCATATGAGAGCAATACGCAGTTATCTACCTCGTATTTGCCTCCCTGTGAGCCGTAAACGATGCGGTGCAAGTGTAATCCCGGTCCCGGTCTACCACTCAATAGGCAGCAATTATGAGCGCCTACGGATGCATCACGCTCAGACACAGCAGCACGTACCTTTTCCTTGCTCATAGCTTCTGGATCAACAGGAGCACGCTTCTTTTTTGGCTTCTCCCGGCGGTTATGGTGGGCCAGAATATTCTGGCGCCACTCCGATATAGGTTTCTTGCGTTTCGCGAGTGCCATAGCTACCTCCTAAAATGGTCCGTCAACAGGTTCTGGTATTGGTCCACCGTCGTCGTAAAATGGGTCATTATCACGGTCATATTTGTTCATAGTCACGCCACCTTGTTTTTATCTAGATACTGAGCAAGCTTGGTTACGTCTGCCGCTCGGACTTCTGCAAACTTGGTAATTTCATATCCTATATAGTTAATAACTTCTCCAAATCCGAGCCATCCAGTAGCCTTATATTTGGCGTACAACATCCTTGTTTGCCCTTCACTAGCAAATCCATTTCCACTAGAATGGGAATCATTCGATCTTGTTTGTTCGTTGTTATTTGTACTTTTATTTTCTGAATTTGATGTTTTGTAATCCCTCTTAGGTTTAGCATCTGGATCATCTTCATCAGTAGGTAGACCCAGACACTTCAATAAGAAATACCGTTCGCTATATGTGAGCCCAGATCCGTATGCTTTAGATATTTCATCTTGCTGACCATAGTAAGCCCACGACACAACCTCTCTTTCTTCTGGCACATCACCATTAATCCAGGTATAGGTCATGTTACCTTTTACGATAAAGTCCAAAGCATCTTTACCCTTTGAGGTTTTATAGGCGTGTGTATGATGCTCTCCTACAGTTGTTGATGGGATAAGAAGTAGATTGAGTTCATTCATCTTATCTTTTATCTTCAATAACACTTGATTACCTGATACATAGGAATATCCGTAACCAGATGCATCTTTAGAAAAACTATCAGCAACTTGGCGAACCTTAACTATCTTTTGATAAAGGTTAAGTTTTTCACTCATTAGAAATCACGACCAACTCATACGTGACCTTTATAGGCACTATCCGAAAGTTTTGAGGATCATCAGGACCATAACGACCTAATATCCAGTTATTCAAGTCATCTTCTCGGGAAAATCGGGCTGCTTTCATAAAATCTTCTGTAGGCTCAGAATATATGGTTATATAGTGTCCGTTCTTATGTTGTGGTACATAACGATATCTAGTAACCATTGCCAATCCTCCATTCCAGTGATATAATCACGTTAATAATTTTCTTATGCTATGAATTGTGCTGCCGTTGCATCGGCGGCTTTTTCTTTTTTATAAGCTATCACCATGTTCCGTAGGTACACCCTCAGCAACGTCTTTGTTAGCGTTCCGCGTTGTTTTGCGATCTTTGCCAACTCCAGAAACACCCTGCGATCCGTCAGATTCATCTTTCTTCACCTCCGAGTATTTCACCTCACCTTCCCAACCGTAATGCTTTAAAATATCGTCTATGTTGCGAAAACTCATGCTGTGCGTTGATCCTCCCTGCTGTCTTCTGGGTGAAATAGCTCGTCCAATACTTTGGCGCGTTTCTCATAAATCACATCAGGACGTTTCAAGTTAAAATCCACTGCCCAACGACTATCCTGTCTGCCGTCCTCCATTTCATCAGCTAATTGGTTGAGCCAGAATGATTGATCTCGCAGATATGCGATGTACTCAGCTCTGGTCATGTTAGCAAGCCCCACCATATACTCGCCGCCCTCCTGCTTCTTTAATGAGCCAATTTGTTACACATCCATCGTCAAGGAACAAATCACCGTCGATGATTACATAACTGTCCATGCTCGTGTGAATCTCACAGCCGCAGCCGCACTTGCAAATCACTGCGTTGTTCGATTCAGGACGTTTAAACGGGAACGGGGTAACTACTCGGTTTTCAATCTCCTTTGGATGTTTAGCCACTTTTCTTCTCTCCCTCCAGGTTTGTAACTCGATGTCCGTACTTTTGGTTAAGCAATATAATTTTGCGGGTGAACTCTAGTCGTGTACGTTCACTCAGGACTGGCGTATTTTGCTTTAATTCACCGTTGGTAGAATTTACTTTCATGTAGACGCCTCCTAGATGTACAATGGGTTGTGGTTGTTCTTACATATGAATCAAGATGTTGATAGAGGGTGTCCACTAATGCCGACACCCTAGATTGAAACTAGGGTCTATCAACACTCACAACCATTTTTTCAAACTCCATAAGCTCAACATAATCAGGCATCAAATCTATTACATCAGCGTTTAAATTTTTTGCAGCCAGTTCGCAGATTTGTTCAACAGAAATATTGTTAGGGTCAAATTCTATTCCTTCAATTTTCATTTGGTCACCAGCGGCGTTCGTTACAATTTCAATAAAGCTCATAGCTGACTTGTGACATTGTTCGTAATGCTTTCTTAGTTGTTTGCGAGTTAGTTCATGTTTGTCCATTTTTAGCAATCCTCCTAAGGGAATATTTTATAGATAATTCTCGGGGTCAAAATTTTCTACAAATGAAAGAGCTGGTTCAAAATCAATTCGTTTTATATGAATGTATTTGCTAGTTCCAAATTTCTTTTTCATTTTGCTCCAGATATTTTTACGGTACTTACCAACGATTTTTGGGAAATTTTCTTCCGCTTCTTTGTGACGTATCTTTGCTAACTCAGTGGACTTCTCTACCACCGCCATATAAAGTTCGTCAATCTCAGCAGGGAGCAGTCTATTTATGTCTCTAAATTCTTTTGCAAACACCTGAATTTCAGCAGCGGTTTGATTTACACTTTGCTCGATCACCATCATCCGATCTAGCATTACTTCCATTGCATTGCCTTGTTCACGTTGATTGGCAAGTGACTTTTGAAGAAAGCTGTAAACTTGGTTGGATTCTTGTGGGGATTTACTCATTTGAATTTCCTCCTATGATTCGGCCATTTATGGCACCTTTTATTTGTTTAGTGAATTCTTCTAACATCTGTATTCCTTGTTGAAGACTTTTCTTTGTTTGGGCATCCGATGAAGCAATAGCACCCAGCATGTAACTCGAAATAGCCACTTTTTCGAGAAACTTATTAATATGAACTCTAACTTCCAAGGAGTTATAATTTGCATCAAGTTGAAGTCTGTGAAGTTGTTTTCTAGACTTCTCTTCATCAAAATCAGTAGTGTCTTTTACTTCATACTCCAGTAGCTTTTCTTTGGCATTCTTGTAACCGTGCCTTAAATCATTGTTTTCGAACTCTAAGTTTTCAATTTTCTTTTTCAAAGAATCTGGAACCACTTCAAACGGACGTTCTATGACTTGAGGAGGTTGATTCTTCGCTTCTTGCCACAGGTGTTCATAATGAATCGCTGAGTTTTTGGCTGTTTCGGCTTGCTTTTGTGCTTGTTGAAGTGCTTTCTTCACTTCTCTAAGCTCACGAACGGTCATTTCGTCAACTGTCTTCTGTTCGCCAGTTGAGGGTATTTCGTGTGCTTGCTTAGTGAATTCTTCACGGTCAATCGATTCTGGAAGTGAGAGCATTTCGAAAATTTTCCCGGTTGGTAAATCGGCAGACGTCTGCCGATTTCCAAACTGTTCATAAGCTTGGATTAATGCTCTTGCTGTTCTCGGTGCAATATCTATTGATTGCAACCAAGGTTCCCACTGTCCATGTACAAGATCATTGTCTTTCACATGCTTCAATCGTTTTCCAATCTCAAAGACAGCCTGTCCAGCAACTTGTTTGAAACTGTTAATTTCAGCAGTTACTTCGATTAAGTCTGATGAAAGTGAAAGTTGCGCCATATAATCACTTCTTTCATGCACTTTTCTCGTTCTGTTCAACATGTGTTACAAGTCGATTAAAAAAAATTTCCCTTGGGTCTTTTTCTAGCACTTCACTGATTAAAATCAGTAACGAACCCGATGGTTCTTGTCCGTGAAGTTCTATACTAGTGATTGTCTGACGAGTTGTTTTAGCTCTCCTCGCTAACTCAGCAACAGACATCCCTCTCCTTTTACGGAATTCACGAAGCTTGTTGTTTAACATGTGTAACACCTCCTTGATGACAATGTAACACATGTTAAACATAATAGTCAAGTATGTTTTACAGAAAAAAATCAGTACTTTCTTTAGTTCCTGTCAAACATAATGTAAAGTTAGTGTTACACAAATGCACTGTTTTCGATAACTTTTATTAAAAAGGTGGATTGAAATGTCAGAATTAGGGGATTTATTAAGAGATCTCAGAGGAAAAGAGTCATTAAGGGAAGCAGCAGAAAGAATTGGAATAAGTCACACGTATTTAAGTATTTTAGAAAAAGGAAATGATCTTCGAAGCAAAAAACCTATAAAACCTACTTCTGATACATTAAAACTTTTATCTAAAGCTTACCAATATCCTTACGAGATATTATTAGAAAAAGCAGACATAATTGATGAAGACTTAAAGTTAAAATTAGAGGATCAGCATAAAATGAAATTACTTAAGGACTTTGAATCTTTAGACGAAGAAGGACAAAAAATAATTACTCATATGATCGAAAGGCTTAAAAAAAATGATTAACTATGCTCTTGCTTGAATAAACGGATATGGTAAAATGAATCCAGAAGTGACCTACACTGGTGCCAACCTAAGAGTGGATCATTTTCGTTTATCAATGTAAGTAAGCAAAAATCCCCAACAGAGGCATGCACCAGCCTTAAGGTTGGGGATTTTAATTTTAATCAGTAATTGAATTGCCATGAATAAAAGCTCTGCCGACCCATTAAGGTTAGCAGAGCTTATTTGTGTTTATTTATCGCCCCGTAGGACACTATCATAAAACTCCTGTTTTTTGGTTATATATTCATCTACGCTATCGAAATATTCAAATTCCGCGTTGTTAACTAACCATTCTATCTCATGATGCTTCATTTGAGCACCATACAAACAATTATGCATCATTTTTATCTGTTGTTCATCTCTCACACGGATGATTTGAAATTCTTGTTCATTGATAATGTAGTATTCTTGTTCCTTTTTCTCTCGATGAGTAGATTCGTCCACATAAAGAAAGCTAGTACCGCCGCCAAACCATTTACCTCGCCGTTCCATTCTAAACATAAATTTCACCCCTAAATAGAACCTCTATTCATTTCATTGTATTCCATTTGGAAATTGAATTGCAATGTATAAACTTCGTATGATACCATAAGAATAGAAAAAGGGAACGGTTGCAGCCGCTCCCCTGTACAACATGTCCGCTATAAGAGCGGTCGGCTTGGTTTGCGATCACGAAATAGACCGTTGACCTTACCACAGGGCGGTCTATTTCCGTTTATGGAAAGAAAGTATCAGAATCACCAATGTTGCAAATTGAATCATCAACATCAGCGTGTCTTTAACTTCCATGGCTTCACCCCCTTTACAGGAGATTAGCCGACCGCCCTTGATAGCCGTTATGTCGTACAATCCAGATTATACCACATTAGTCCTCTGTTAAGAGGGCTTTTTATTTTGCAGTATACACCTTACAATTCTAGTAAGACAGTTAGGAGGCACACTATGAGAGTAGCAGTATACATCCGGGTAAGTACCGACATGCAAGTAGAAGATGGCTTCTCTATTGAAGGACAACGTACAAGGCTCACAAGCTATGCAGCGTCTCAAGACTGGGAAATCCACGACTTTTACATAGATGAAGGACAGTCAGCTAAAGACCTTAAGCGGCCTGAAATGGAACGCATGCTTTCGGACATGGAAGAACATAAATTTGACGTGGTACTCGTTTATAAACTTGACCGTCTCACGCGCTCTGTAAGCGATCTGCACGACCTTTTGAAGCGTTTTGATAAGCGTAGTGTAAAGTTCAAGTCAGCCACTGAAATATTTGATACTACGACTGCTATGGGGCGTCTCTTTATCACAATCGTAGCTGCGATGGCAGAATGGGAACGTGGCACCATCTCTGAGCGAGTGCGGTTTGGTATAGAGCAAATGATATTAGAAGGTAAGCGTCCAGGTGGAGTCCTGCCCTATGGATACACACAAGATAGTGAATTAATAGAAGAAGAAGCAGAAATAATCCGTTATGCCCGTAAGTTGTACATGAGCGGTCTTGGCTACCAGTCAGTTGCAGTGAGACTCAATCGTGAAGGTAAGCTTCGCCGCGGCAAACTGTGGACTGCCGCAACGGTAACTTATACATTAGAGAACCCGTTTTATGCTGGTATCCTGCGGCTGGGTTCCAAACTACCAGGAGGAAACTACGTTAACCACGGACGCGATGACAGAGTAAAATGTCTGTATGGTGATGGGGAACATCCCGTTATCTTTACGCGCCTGGAATATGAAGAAACAAAAGAATATATGAAACGTAGAACTAGCGGAGGATTCAGCCGTGTACAGACCTACTGGTTTTCTGGCGTGCTGCGTTGTGGACGCTGTGGAGCAGCTATGTTTGGTAAGATGTCCAACAAGCGAAAAAGGACCGATGGAAGCCTTGTCCGTACGCCTTATTATATCTGCTCTAACAAACACGCTAATAAAAGCTGTGACATGCCTACATTTAGACAGATACATGTGGAGCATCTATTTATGGAGTATATTAAGCAAGTCACCACAGATCAGGAAACCGTTAAACAAGTTGCTGCTACTATGCAAAATAATGAGATTAAAGTAGTAGACGAAATTGCTTTGGCAAAGAAAGAGTTAAAAAAAATAGCGGAACGACGCGAAAAGTGGCAATACATGTTTGTGGAAGGTCTTATCACTAAGGATCAGATCCGTAAACGTATTATGGAAGAAGATGCAGCTGAAGAAGAAATCAAAAAACATATGGCTGAAAATAAGAACATGATGTCTGCTGTTCCCAAATCCGATGATTTAAAAGAGCTTGATCAATTGTGGCCTGAAATGGATGATGAAGAAAAGAAAGATATGATTTTCACATTGTGTTCTAAAATAGTGTTGCATACAGATGAAACGAATGTTAAAGGCGTAAAGAACAAATTTTTCGATGCTTATATTGGTGAGGTACTTTATAATTAATTTATAGCGCTCTTTTATGAGCGCTTATTACATATGACTACCACATTGTATTGTATAGACTTCCATCATGACCAGTATTCATGGCTTGCAGCATATCCAGCGCCTCACTTCCCCGGACCTCACCCACCACAATGCGATTAGGCCGCATACGCAGGGAGGAACGAATCAGATCACGAATCGTGATTTCTCCCTTTCCCTCGGTGTTCGCATTCCTTGTTTCCATGGAAACCAGATTAGGGACCGTCACAATTTGTAGCTCTGCTGAGTCTTCAATGGTAATAATCCGTTCAGACGACGGGATAAACTGGGATAATGCATTCAGAAAAGTTGTTTTACCAGAACCCGTTCCCCCGCTGATAAAAATGTTGTACTTGCTACGTACCAAGTCCTTGAGCATAGCAGCGGTTTCTGCATCCAGCGCACCCATTCGTATCAAGTCATCCATCGTCATAGGACGCTCGGGAAACTTCCGTATTGTCATCGTCGGACCCTTGAGAGCAACTGGAGGCAGCACAATATTTACGCGTGACCCATCCTTTAACCGGGCATCCACAATGGGGGAAGCCTCATTCACAATTCGGTTCACCCCGGCTACAATCGTCTGGATTAAATCCTCCAGTCGCTCGCGGGACTCAAATTGATCGGGTACCTGCATCACCTCACCAGCCCGCTCCACAAAGATTTCGCGGTGACTGTTGATCATAATTTCCGTAACGGTCGGGTCGTCAATCAATGGCTGGAGTACATCTAGCCCACGGAAAGAGTTAAAAATCTTGCGGACAAGTGCGTGCTTCTCACGGGAAGTTAAGCCCGCCAGCTCTACATCGTGTAAAATTCGATTTTCAATATGCCGTACCAGATCGGTATCCTTTACCGAAGACGTTACGTCCAGCCCGTTTCGGATATCTGCTCGCAATGCCTTAAACCGTTCCTCATTCATGTTCATCAGCCCCTTTTAAGACCAAACGGCCGGCGGATGTGTTACACTGTCCACATTCAGCAGCTCGTGGCACAGATGACGAATTTCCCGCTGATAAATAGGTGAACTAAGCAGTAGCTCACGGTGCTGCATCTGCTTCCATGAAGGTATATAGGGTAACGCTCCGTTTAGCTCCATGAAGTCACGAGGTAACGAGTTGATCATCGTTCCCATATAGCGGTTCACCACAAAGCTGGTTTTGCATATCATATCTTCAAGCCCTTCAGACTGCGTGGTTTCTAAAACATCCAGCCATAATCCGCACTTGTGCATGCTCATTAAATCGTCTGCCAGCAACCAGATCAGCTTATGACTAGCTTCAAGCACGGCTTGAGCCCGGTCACCTTTTTCAGAATCGCCATCTACGATCACTACATCATACTGTCCGCTTTCGGCAACCGTTCGAATCAGTTCTTTCGCTTCATCACAAGTCATGTCCGTCAGTTCCTTACGATTATAAACAGGCTGAAAAGTATCCGCCTGAATTTCAGGGCGGCGAACACAATAGGCTGCCACGGATAATGGAATGCCCTCATTCCCCTCCGCCTTGAGATCATAGAGCAGCCTGGATAGCCCTTCTCCTTCTGCTTCGCTAGCACTGCCTGAACCAGTGAACAACGAGCTTGAATCCACCGTCTCCAGATTCAGATAGAATACCGAATATCCCTCACTCCCCAGCTGTTTGGACATATTGAGTGCGGCCGTTGTCTTGCCCAGTCCGCCGGAAGCTGCTACCATGCCGATAATCAGTCCACCTTCCCGGCTGTTTACACATTTCCGACCGTTCGACTTCTGTCTCGCCGTTTCCAAAATAAAACCGACCAGCTCAGATAAGGGCTGATATTTTAATAAAGACTGTCCATATTCGCTCACTTGTTCTCCCTCATGCAATACCAAACAAGGAATATCAGCAGCTTCCCTATCTGTCCATAGATTCAAAAAAGCCGCTTCACCAACCACCACGTCCGGTCTTTTCATTCCGCTGGTTTCCATCATGTATTGATGAAATGCCTCCGGTTGCGAAAAAGCCGTTATTCTCAGCCTTCTGGCGTACTCGCTTCCGTGAACATAATTCAGCAGCGGCTCAATATAATCCCGGCCTTCTACAGCCAATACCACTTTCACTGGAACCATAACGCTCATCCCTTTCCCTAACACAACAACGCAAAAAAGCACCGTTCATCCATCCGTAAGTACATACGGTTGGTGAACGGTGCTTCCGTCACGTGCAATCTATTTACTGGTAGAATAGCATAGCGCTTATATTAGAGCAAGTATTTTTTGTGCAAGTATCTTCCAAAATCCTCGTACTAGGAGAAGGCGGGCAGTCTAGCCCCGCCTCCTACTATCTTCATCTTAGTAGAATTTGTGGTGACGACGATGACAGTCATGATGGCGATGATGGCGACGTTTCCGGCAATGACATTTCTTATCAAAATCTTCATGTTTCCAGTGATCACGTTTAAATTTAGGTTTAAACTTAATGACAGTCACCTTAATGATCTTCTTAAAGACACGTTTTTTTGGCTTTGGAAAATGACAATCATGCTTACGATGTTTATACATTCAAATTCGCCTCCATTTCTTTGAGATAGAATATACTATGGAAGCAGCGAACCATCGGTAACCAGCATATGACTATTTATGAATTTACTGGGCTAATTAATGATCTACCTCCAGCTTAATATCCGGATCATAATCCGCCACAATGAGAACATCCATATGACGTGCTTGACGGAGAATCCTCGGCACAACCGCAGCCTTACCCCAACGGCTACTTCGGGAAGACTGCCCCACGATGAGCTGTGTACCTGAATATCCTTCCACCGGAGCAATCAAAATGTCGGCAATTTCGCGTCGGCTGGAAACAAGCCGTATCTCAAAGGTCCCCCCCAGTCGGTGGGTCAGCAACTTTAGTTGTTCCAGACGAGGGTTCAGTCTCTCAGGGATACGCTCACCGACATGAGCATAAGTCACAATCCACACAGCCTTCAGACGAAAGGCGATACGAAAACCACGGCGAATCAACCTTTCAGCATTTTCGCTTAGCGTCACACCTACGAAGATCACTTCCTCCCTGCGCCACGGTCCCCGAAGTGATTCGTGTCGATCCCAGGATTCCAGCCGCTCATCTACGTCATCTGCCAATTCCCGCAAAGCAAGTTCACGCAGCGCAATCAGATTGCCCAGTTTAAAAAAGTGGCTAAGTGCCTGTTCCACCTTCACAGGATCGTATATTTTGCCCTCACGCATGCGTTGCTGCAACGATTTAGGAGCCACATCCACAAGCTGTACTTCATCGGCCAGACGCATCATATGATCGGGAACAGTCTCTCTCACACGTATGCCAGTAATCTGTTCTACCGCATCATTCAGGCTCTCCAGATGCTGTACATTCATTGTGGATATCACAGAAATACCTTGTTCCAAAATGGTAAGCACATCCTCATAGCGCTTAGATCTTATACTTCCGGGCACGTTGGTATGTGCAAGCTCATCAATAAGCACCACCTCGGGATTACGCCTGAGAATGGCTTCGGTGTCCATTTCTTCCAAATGTGCGCCATGACGCTCAATGGACTGACGGGGAATCATCTCCAGAGAGCCTACTTGTGCCAATGTTTCTGCTCTTCCATGCGTTTCCAGCAGTCCGATAACTACATCGATCCCACTTTCCAGCAGATCATTCCCCTCTCTCAGCATCGTGTATGTTTTGCCGACCCCCGGAGCAGCGCCAATGTATACCTTGAGCTTGCCCCGCAGGATTTTGGCTGCCTCAGCCTGTGCTTCCTCAACACTCAAACGATGATACGGATCATTATCTCCCTCTTCCTGTCTCATTGTTGGCAAGATTCGCTCACCCTCCTGCTCGGCCCGGTCCGCAATCAGCAGCAAATCCATATTTTTCATTCGTTTTAAAATCCCGTTCACCAGCGATCCTTTCATCAGCTCCTGCCACGGAGTCTGCCGAGAATGCCCCATAACAATTCGGGTAACATTGTGCGTCACCGCATAATGAATCAGTTGACGAGGCAACCTTCTGCGGGAAAAAAGCGGGATTTCTTCAAATGTTGATCCGATCTTGTCAGCCAACTGCTCAATCGAACGCTTGAAGGCTGCTGATTCCTTGGACAGCCTGCGCTTCGAGCTGACAAAGGAGACCACTAGCATATCTCCACCCAACCGCTTGGCGACCTGTTCTCCCCTACGTACATAAATAGACCCATTCCAATGATATTGAACAGGTACCAAAATACGCTCTGCCGCTCCTGACGCCCCGTGCAAGCCTAACTCCTCTCGGTGCCGTTCCAGCGAATCGTTCACATCCTCTGCTACCAATCGCAGGGCTAGCTCACGCAATTTACCCAGATTTCCCCGGTGAAACATCTCAGGATTGGGTGTATGCATGTAGCCTTTCGCCAGCCGTTCCAAAATCATCTCCGGGGTGGCATCAATCAGACGAATTTCATCCGCCAGCTCCAGTGTATCAACTGGAACCGTATATTCCGCTTCAAAGCCTGTTAGCTGATATACCCACTCCGTAATTCCTTCGAGTTCATAAACATTAACCGTCGTAATGACGCTAATTCCCTGCTCCAGTAAATACCGAATATCCTCCAGCCGTGTTGGAAATGGGGCGTCTTTCCGGTTATGATGTGCCAAATGATCCACCAGTACCACCTCGGGATTTCGTGTCACCAAAGCTTCCACATTCAGATCCTTTTGCTCCTCACCATCTTTTATCCAATGAATACTAGGCACGCGCTCCAGCGTGCCGACCTGTTCCACAGTCACAGGCCGCTGCATGGTTGAGACCGCGCAAATTACAACATCAATACCTTCATGCTGCAACGATTGTCCCTCCTGCAGCATATGATACGTTTTGCCCGAGCCACTGACCGCACCCATGTATATTTTGAGTCTGCCTCGATGCAGTTTGTTAATCGAATCCAGTATTTCCTCTGGTGATTTACGTTTGAAGCTCTCCACTTTCGTTCCTCCCCCAGCGTAACCGCTCATTCCGTTCATTCTTATATGGTTGTAATGAATGTACTCCCGTGTCCCAATCAATTCAAGATGATCAATCAAGCTTGCTCCATAAAAAGCCGCGCAGGGCAGTATAAGCGCAAAAAAACGTGCATTCAGGTCTCTTATGCCTGAATACACGCTATTTTAGGTAACTCATATGGGATCACTTCCTACAATCACTTGCTATCTTCGCCAACGATCCCCCGTTGTTGAAATAACTTTTGCCATATCACACCGTGAGACGGGGAAAAGAGAAAAGCCAAAAGCAGCAACACACCCGATACACATAGCATACATGCCGCAATAGAAGCATCCAATACACTTGCTGTGTAAAAGCCTACAACCGAACTGATGGCTCCAAATCCGACGCTGTATACAATCATACGAGACAACTTCTCCGTCAGCAGATAAGCGGTAAGCGGCGGCACAACGAGCATGCCAACCACCAGAATTGCGCCCACGCTCTCAAATGATGCCACCGTCGTTAGTGAGACGAGGCTCATCAGCAGATAATGAAAAAAAACAACTGGAATGCCTAATGAAGCTGCCAGGGCGGGGTCGAAGGAAGTGATTTTAAATTGCTTGAAAAAGCCCCCTATCACGAGCAAATTGATCAAAAACATTGCGCCCGTAATCCACACAGCTCTCGGACCGACATCGAAGCCGGCTATTTCTAGCGTATTCCACGGCACATAAGCAATTTCACCATACAAAACGTGATCCATATCCAGATGGGCATTGGAAGCAAACACACTGATCAGCAAAACACCGATAGCAAACAATGTCGTAAACACCACGCCAATGGCAGCATCACTTTGCAGACCGCTTTGTTGGAATAGCTGAATTAGGTACACCGTTAGAAGACCCAGCACAGCCGCACCAAACATCATCCACACCGAATCCCTCGATCCGCTGATGAGAAAGGCAATGACAATCCCCGGCAATACCGCATGACTGATTGCATCACCGATCATAGCCATTTTTCGAAGCACGAGAAAGCACCCAACGATACTACATCCCCCTGCCACTAACATTCCCGTCAAAATTACATAGAATGAACTCATAGGGCACGCTCCTCCCTTGGCTGTGTTCCGAATGTCTGCTCCAGATTTTTTCTGGCGTTCAACCGAACGATAGCCTTGGAGATCATCCCGCGCTGCGGCGCAAAAATCAAGCTCACTCCAAACACCACAGTCGCACACAACACGCATAACGGTCCTGTAGGCAGATTTTGTCCCAAAGAGCTAATGACCGTCCCGCCAAGTCCCGCTATAGCACCAAATAAGCCTGATAGGCACACCATGACACCCAGCTTCTCTGTCCAGTATCTTGCCGACACGGCCGGGGTAATCAGCAGGGCAGCCATCATAATGACTCCCACGGCCTGAATGCCAGCAACCACCGCAATGACAATCATTAGCATCAACAACTTATCCAGCAAACCTGCCGGAAAACCAAGTCCGCGGGCAAAGCCGGGATCAAAGCTGAGCAGCTTAAATTCCTTGAAAAATAATATACATATTCCGATGAGTACCACCGAAATTACCGCCATCGTATAGACATCAGACAATACCATTGCCGCAGCTTGACCAAATAGAAATTTATCCAATCCGCTTTGGTTGCCTGCGCCACTATGCTGAATTTCGGTCAACAACATAATGCCGAAGCCAAAAAATACCGACAGCACCGCTGCAATCGCGGAATCGCTTTTAATTCGTGAATACCGGGTTAACGCACTGATGGCAAAGGTCGCAACAATCCCTGCAATGGCGGCCCCAATCATAAATCCAAACACGGATTTTGTACCTGTGATCATAAAAGCCACACATACCCCCGGCAAAGCTGCATGTGCCAAGGCATCTCCCATGAGCGACTGCTTGCGCAAATACATAAAACTGCCAATCACCCCGCTGCTTAAACCGAGCAAAATGCAGCCCAGCAAAATCCACTGCATATTCGGGTCGGTCAAAAGCGTTGCCAAACTTGTCATACTGCTCACCTCACTCCGAGTATCGTACCGGAATCCGGGCTTGTTTTGAGTATACTCAGACGCCCGCCATACGTACGCTGCAGATTTTCCTCGGTAAAAATATCTGTCGTCTCTCCAAACGCCATAAGATGCCCGTTCAACAGCATAACCTGATCAAAATAATCCGTGACTGTAGATAAATCATGATGAACGACAAGTACGGTTTTACCCTGCTGTTTCAGATCGTTGAGCAGCGAAATAATGGCTTTTTCTGTTGCAGCGTCCACACCGACAAACGGTTCATCCATAAAATAAAGCTGAGCATCCTGCGCGAGTGCTCTGGCTAAAAAAACACGTTGTTGCTGACCGCCAGACAATTGACTAATCTGCCTGTCTGCATATTTGCTCATTCCAACCTTGTCCAAACTCTCCATCGCAGCCTGACGATCTGCTGCACCCGGACGCTTAAACCAGCCCAATCTGCCATACCGTCCCATCATAACCACATCCAGCGCGTTCGTCGGAAAATCCCAATCCACCGACTCCCGCTGTGGTACATAGCCAACCTTGAGCAACTGTTGCTTATAGGGCTTGCCGTAGACCAGCACCTCGCCCCTAAGCTTTGGAATCAGTCCAAGCGCTGCCTTGATCAACGTAGATTTCCCAGCCCCGTTCGGGCCGATAATACCAATCAGCTTGCCTTCCGGCACCTCAAAGGAAACATCGAACAAAACGGGCTTTTTTTGATAAGCTACCGATAAATCACGAACGACAAGTGGTGAATGCCCCATGTATCTTTGCCTCCTTATTTAAGAGCTTTAACAATCGTATTAACGTTATGCTTGACCATTCCAATATATGTGCCATCTTCTGTGCCTTCTTCACCCATGGCATCCGAATACAGCTCGCCACCAACCTTAATTGTATGACCTTGCTGAGCGGCCCCCTGAATAACCGCATCTATGGCCTTTCTCGGAACACTAGATTCTACGAATATAGCCTTGATTTTATGTTCGACCAGATAATCTCGCAGCTTGGTCACATCTTGAGAACCCGCTTCTGATTCTGTGCTCATACCTTGAAGTCCTCTCACTTGAATGTGGTAGGCATCTCCGAAATAGCCGAAAGCATCATGTGCCGTGACAAGCACGCGCTGGGCTTCCGGTATACTGGCAATCTGCTTTCTCGTATAATCATCCAGCTCTCGCAGCTCAGTAAGATAGGCTTCTGCGTTGGCCTTATATTCCTCCGCATGAACAGCGTCTAGCGCCGACAATTCATCTCTGACGGTTTCTACCGCAGACATCCAATTCTGTACGTTAAACCAGATATGCGGATCATGCTCAGATCCCATTTCCGGGCTACCTGCACGCAACTGATCCTGTGCGATGTTTTTGGACACGGGTATGACGGGTTTTTGCTTGCTGATCTTCTCCAGAATGTCCTGCATTTTTCCTTCCAGATGCAACCCGTTATAAAAAATAACATCGGCCTGATCCAGCTTGCGCATATCTCCCTGAGAAGCCTTGTACAAATGCGGGTCAACGCCTGACTTCATAATTCCCGTGACCTCTACATGATTACCGCCGACCTTGCCGACAATGTCAGAGATCATACCGATGGTAGCCGTAGCCTTTATTTTTTGTCCTGTTTCTCTCGCAGTTCCCTGCTCCTTCTTCTTAGCATCGGTACATGCAGTCGCTAAAACCAGAGCTAGAGACAATACTCCAACTGTCGTTACCCATCGCGGCAAAGCCTTCTTAAACTGCTTGTTCATGTTTTAAAATCCTCCTTTGAACTTCGTTTTGGGACAAACTATTTCCTTGATTCAATTATTTTTTATCAATACTATATTTTAGAGTATACACTAAAGTTTTTACCTAGGGAAACATTTTTAAAAAATATAATTCTTATGTATTTCGTTATACCGTTCGATTTTCGTTCTCCCAATGTGTAATATATAGAAGATATCCAATCGTTAAACCAAAGAATACATATAAAGAGGTGCAGGTCATGGAGCCAACAGGATACAGCCCTTATCGGAACAAACGTCGGCAAGTTCGGATACGAAAAATACTGCTTATTTTTATGCTGGTGTGCTGTCTGCTTGCCCTAACTTCCTGTGCTCGAGGTGACATCCATGTAGATGTTCATCTCGATCAAAGTGTAGATCTGGATGCAACGTTCAGTGTAAACAACCAGACACTGATGATGTTGGACAATCCCGGGCTACTAGATCGATTAGTCAAGCGTATTCAAAGCAACAATGTAGATGTACAGCCGCTAGCTGAACAGGGAAGAAAGGGATATCAAATCAAGGGGCATTATCAAGGAGATTGGAGCACAAACAAAAAAAATCCCAGTCAGGGATTAAATCTACCTGAGGGATTAGAAATAAAGCGCGCTGTGAGCCAACATTTTTTCACAACGAATATTGATCTTACCATGAAGCTCGATCTACCACGGATGCTTCCTGAAGAAGCTCAAGGACTGAGTGACAAATTTGAGCAAATGAATGTGTTTGCGCGCAAATTACTGGAGCGGCAGCTGGATCTTAACTTCAGCCTATCCTTACCCATCCAACCTGCTACCAATAATGCGGACCGTGTGTCGGAAGACGGAAAAACACTGTATTGGGACATTGCTCCTTTGGAATCTAACGAGCTAAAATTGTCTGTTAACGTACCCAATGTACGACATATCGTGTATGTAGCTGTTACGAGCCTGATACTAATCGTGATCGCTGTGATCTTACTAATTCGTAGACATCGCTCCAAAAAAGAAACTTAAAAAAGCAACTAAAAAAATCGTTGTCTGATTTCTGGTGGGGGGATCTGACATTGATCCTCTTCATCCTTGCCAAACCAACGATATCGGTTACGCGCCACCCAGTTATAGACAGCGTTGCGCACAAAGCGGGGAACCAGGATGAACACATAGGCCAGCGGGTATGGAAAACGAAGACGTTTGGCAATTCGCAAAGCAGCGGTGGACCTTGTATAATACGTACCGTCTTCAATCAGCACAAACGTATCCAGCTGATCTGTAGATAGTCCTCCTGCACGTAATAGTTCTTGTCCTGCCTCGGATTGCAGGGAACCAAAATGAAATGTTCCCTTAGGGTCACGCTTGATAATAAAGCGGGCCGCTCCCTGACAAAAGTGGCATACCCCATCTACCAACACAATGGAATGATCTGAATGAGCATGATCAGTCTGGTTCATAAATGCATTTCACCTCCAAGAAAATCAACGGCATGAATACCAGCAACGCAACCATATGAATATAAACAAAAAAACGCCGAAAGTATCCGACGCTTGTTTAGAAATGTATAGTCTTTACCTGTTCGAAAAACTAGCTCAATGCTTTCTCAAACAGCTGTTTCGTATTAATTTGCTCTAAAAACTCCTCATGGAACTTATCCATACACTTGCAGATAAAATCCTTATGGCATACCGGGCAAGGCGTCGTTAGCAGTCGACTAATATTCGTCAAGGTCCACTCCGGATTACGTTGAGAAAAAACGCGGCACTCCGTTCCATCGGCCAAACTCATTTTAAACTCATAAAGCCCTTCTTTTTCGTTGCTGCCAGCCAGCGTGAAATTAACAATATTCGGTCTGTAAGACATCATATCACCCGTATTTTTCAAATTTGTTTCGTACCTGATGACCAGAATCACCTAAGCCATCTTAATGAATTTTGGCGATGATGTCAAATGGTCACAAATCTCAGCGAATCAAGATCTATGTGCAAAAGCCACCGATAAATCGGCGGCCGGAGTGTAAAAGTTATAGAAATGCAGTCAAATGACATTAAGCTCGACATCAATGTTACCGCGTGTTGCTTTGGAATACGGACAAAAATCATGCGCTTGGCGTGCCAGATCTTCGGCCTGGGCGCGTTCAATACCGGGTATTTTCACATCCAGACGTACCGCCAGCTGGAAGCCGCCATCGCTTGGGTCCTTGCCGATAGATACGTGGCTGGTGACCTCAACATTGTCTACCTTCACCTTAGCCTTCCGGGCCACATTAGCCAATGCGCTCTCATAGCAGGCACCATAGCCTGCCGCAAACAATTGCTCCGGATTCGTAGCTTCTCCACCTGCGCCACCCAGTTCCTTCGGCGTGCTGAGCTTATGCTTCAAAACTCCATCGGATGAAGCGACTGAACCGTCTCTTCCACCATGTACCGTTGCTGATGCTGTGTATAATGCTTCCATGATTTCATCTCTCCTTCTCTATATCATATGTTTTCCGCAGGAATCTATCGTCATGTTAATACATGATTTCCTTCTCGTATGTACTTTAAACGAACTACACAAAATGAATCATTTGAAATAAGGTTGTTAACCCGTACATTTACCGTTTAGTTCCACCTCACCTTGTTTACACTATATGTTATAAGCCCCTAGCTTGATGGGCCGTCAACATGTGTCTTGAAGGCTTACTCGCATCATTTTATTGTATCTGCTCAGACTTCCATGACTGACAACCCTGTCGTACGCGAGATCGTAGGCTACTTGTTGGTGCGGGGTGGAGTCCATGTGATGGCCTATACCAAAGCGTTGGAAAAGCTTACAGGCGTAGAAATGACCAAAATGCTTCCGATTCACCGGGCTATTTATCGTTTCAGTCCGAATAACTACAAGGAAATTGATAAAATATGGAGCAGCGTTCACCCGGAAGATGGACAACAATTTAAAAAAATCCAAAACGACCAAGCTGCTCCCCTCAGAGCGATATAGCTTGGTTTTTTCTAGTGTTCGGCTTTATACGATGCCCATATTGCTTCAAAAATACGATTAACTTGCTTGACCACACAAAAGTTGCACTAGACAAAAACTATTGTAAGTGTACAATAGAGATAACACAATCGTTATGTCACTAATAATATATTTCAACATCAATAAAGAAGGTGAAGCGTATGAAAAATACAAAGGGTAACTTCGCGGAAATCGCTTCACTGTCGGAAGTGAATCGTTCCTTGAGCGTCCCGAAAGACGGAACCTGGTTTCGGAAGTTTCTTGCCTTTGCTGGACCCGGCTATATGGTCGCAGTCGGCTATATGGACCCCGGCAACTGGGCCACAGACATCGCTGGCGGATCGAAATTCGGCTACACGTTGCTTAGTGTCATTCTAATCTCCAACTTGATGGCCATCCTGCTACAAGCCTTATCTGGCAAGCTCGGCATTGCCACAGGTAAAGATTTGGCTCAAATGTGCCGTGATGCCTACAGTCGTCCTGTCGCCATCGGCTTATGGCTCTTGTGCGAAATTGCTATTGCAGCCATGGATTTGGCCGAGGTCATCGGTTCAGCCATTGCGCTGAAGTTGCTGTTTGGTCTACCGTTACTATACGGAGTCATCATTACCGCATTTGACGTCATGCTTATTTTACTGCTGCAAAACAAAGGTTTTCGGGCATTGGAAACACTCGTCATTGTGCTGATGGCGACGATTGCCGGCTGTTTTGGGATTAATCTCATTTTGGCACAACCGGAATGGGGCGGTGTATTGGGCGGCTTTGTACCAGACTCGCAAATTTTGACGAATCCAAGCATGCTGTATATTGCCATCGGTATTATGGGCGCTACTGTAATGCCGCATAACCTGTATCTGCATTCTTCTATTGTACAAACTCGCAAATTTGAGCAGACTTCAGCAGGTAAACGGGAAGCTATTACATTTGCAACTTGGGATTCCAGTATAGCGCTGATGTTCGCTTTATTTATTAATGCCGCCATCTTGATCGTGGCAGCTGCTGTATTCCATACGGCAGGAAGAACAGATGTAGCCGAAATTAGTGATGCCTATTATCTGCTTTCGCCGCTACTGGGAACCACGCTGGCAAGCATACTATTTGGGGTGGCGTTACTCGCCTCAGGTCAAAATTCAACCGTTACAGGCACTTTAGCCGGACAAATCGTGATGGAGGGCTTTTTGAATCTTCGTCTTTCACCTTGGTTGCGTCGTCTAGTGACCCGCCTCATCGCGATCATTCCAGCGGTCATCGTCACTGCTATCGCAGGTGAAAAAGGTGCGGAGGAACTACTTGTGCTGAGCCAGGTCATCCTGTCCATCCAGCTTCCCTTTGCCATCATTCCATTACTGCTCTTTACCAGCGACAAAAAGATTATGGGTGAATTCGCAAATAAAATGTGGCAAAAAGTATTAACCTGGATCGTGACCGCTGTCATTATCATCTTGAATGTAGTGCTCATCATCCAAACGATTTCAGGTTAATCGGTAGCCAAATATGAATATATTAAATAGGTATCTCACTAGCCCCAATGGCAGCGAGATACCTTTTTTTGTTCATCCTATTTTATTTGTCCTGTATACATAAAGAATACTCAACGCTTGGCAGGCTCTACCTTTATTTGCGCCTCAAGCGCGAGATTTAGCTTGAGCACGTTCACACGCGGCTCGCCGAATACCCCGGCGCTGCGGCCTTCTGTCTGCTCCTGTACCAGTGCTCTCAGTTGATCCTGCGGGATACCCGTCAAGCCGCTAATGCGCGGAATTTGCACCCGTGCCGCCTGTGGCGAGATGTGCGGGTCCAGACCGGAGCCGGAGTTCGTAATCAGGTCCACCGGAACCTGACTGACGGGTACATCCGGGTTATGCTTCTGCCAATCCGCAATAGAGTCCTTGACTCGCTGTATCAAGGCCGGATTCGACGGCGCGTAGTTGCTTGAGCCTGAACCAGCCCCATTGTAATCAACGCTCGATACCCGACCTTGAAAAAATGCCGAATCGGCAAAGGACTGCCCAATCAGTTCGGAGCCGACCACCCGTCCCTCTGCGTCACGGAGCATACTGCCGTTTGCTTGCTGCGGAAACAGAACCTGCGCTACTCCTGTACTGACTAGCGGATATGCCAAACCGCACAAGAGAATCATCAGCACCGAAGTTCGCAAAGCCACTCCAATAACTGTACTTCCTCGCATCTCTTGTCTCTCCGGTTGTCCTTCCGACACTGTCCCGGTCCCTGTACGTTTGTTATGACCTTGCCCGCCAGATTCGGCTTTTTCGTGCGCAGCAAATCTGCGTCCAGACATCATCCGATAAAAACCACTCATGTCGTTCACCCTTTCTGCGCTAAATCCACAAATGCACCAGCAAATCAATGGCCTTAATACCGACAAACGGTACGACCATACCGCCCAGACCGTAAATCAGCAAATTCCGTCCCAGCAGGCGATCCGAGCTCATCGGCTTATACTTCACGCCCTTCATGGCCAGCGGAATCAGAAGCGGAATAATAACCGCGTTAAAGATCAGCGCCGACAAAATAGCGGACAGCGGGGAGCCAAGCCCCATGACGTTTAAAGCGCCCATTTGTGGAATGGCCAGCATGAACATCGCCGGGATGATGGCAAAATATTTGGCAACATCGTTCGCAATGCTGAACGTTGTCAATGCTCCGCGCGTCATAAGCAGCTGCTTGCCGATCGCGACCACCTCAATAATTTTGGACGGATCGGAATCCAGGTCCACCATATTAGCTGCTTCTTTGGCCGCGACTGTGCCGCTATTCATGGCCAGACCGACATCCGCTTGCGCCAGTGCAGGTGCATCATTGGTGCCGTCTCCGGTCATGGCAACCAGCTTCCCCTGTTCCTGCTCACGTCGGATAACCGCGATTTTGTCCTCCGGCTTGCTCTCAGCTACAAAGTCGTCCACACCCGCTTCTCGTGCAATTGTAGCTGCTGTCAGCGGATTATCTCCGGTACACATGATCGTACGGATACCCATTTCCCGGAGCTGATCAAACCGTTCCTTCATGCCTGGCTTCACTGTATCCTTCAAATAAATAATGCCGTATATCTGATCATCCAGCGCGACTGCCAGCGGTGTACCTCCTTCTGAGGCTACCTGATTGGATTTTTCCTCCAGATCGGCTGGAACACTGCCGTTTTGCGATACGATCCATTGCCGAACAGAATCCACCGCGCCCTTGCGTACCTTTCGTCCATCGGCCAGATCCAGACCACTCATCCGGGTCTCCGCCTTGAATTCGATAAAGGTTCCACCTGCTGCCAAGGATGCATCCAACGTATACTCCTGTTTGCGCATCAATTCGAGAACCGAGCGGCCCTCTGGCGTCTCATCCTTCATAGAGCTAATCGCTGCCCACTTCACTAACTCTGCCTTCTCCACGCCCTCCACAGGCACGAATTCACTCGCCATTCGGTTACCGAAGGTGATTGTGCCTGTTTTATCCAGAATCATCGTGTTGATATCCCCAGAAGCTTCTACCGCCTTGCCTGACATAGCCAGCACGTTAAACTGGGTGACCCGGTCCATACCGGCAATCCCGATAGCTGACAGCAGTCCTCCAATCGTGGTCGGAATCAGACAGACTAGCAACGAAATCAGCACAGGAACAGGCAAATCAATGTTAAAATGACGGGCAATCGGCGCTAGCGTAACCACCACAATTAGAAAAATAATCGTCAAGCTAATCAGCAAAGTGTTCAGTGCAATCTCATTCGGCGTCTTTTGCCGCTGTGCGCCTTCCACGAGCGAAATCATTTTATCAATAAATGTCTCGCCTGGCTCTGTCGTAATTCGCACCTTAATCCGGTCACTGACTACCCGCGTCCCGCCGGTTACCGAGCAAAAATCACCACCCGATTCCTTGATGACCGGAGCCGATTCTCCCGTAATTGCAGATTCATCCACCGAAGCCAGACCTTCAATGACCTCACCATCGCTTGGAATCATTTCGCCCTGGGAGACAATAACCACGTCCCCCTTACGCAATTCGGTTGAGCTAACCACCTGAATGTCATTTCCGATGAGCTTGTTAGCTTGTGTATCCTGCTTGGATTTTTTTAAAGAGGCAGCTTGTGCCTTACCCCGCCCCTCCGCGAGCGCTTCGGCAAAATTAGCAAAAAGCAACGTAAACAACAGAATAACAAACACGGCCAGGTTAAAGCCCATTTCCTTGCCAGTTCCAAAATAACCGGGAAGCAGTAACATGAGCAGCACGACCAATGTACCGATCTCCACGACGAACATGACAGGATTTTTCATCATAATCATCGGATTTAATTTTATAAAGCTATCCTTGATCGCATGCTTCAAGATGCTTCTGTCCAGCATGTGTTTGCGTTGTTCCTTCATGATCAAACACCCCGTTCATCCATTCTCATTTTCTTCTTCACATGGTCAAAAATTCAGCAACAGGTCCCAATACGATGACGGGTAAAAAGGTTAACGCACCAATCAGCAGCACGACCCCGATCAGAATGGCTCCAAATAACTTGTTGTCCGTGCGCAGTGTCCCCGTCGTCACCGGAGTCGGTGCTTTGGCATTCAGCGAAGCCGCCACAGCCAACAATGCAATCATAGATACATATCGTCCGAAGAACATAACCATCCCCGTTGTCATGTTCCATAATACGTTGTTATCCGAAAGACCTTCAAATCCCGAACCGTTATTTGCGGCAGATGACGCATATTCATAGAGCACCTGAGTCAACCCGTGATAGCCAGGGTTCGTGACCGCATCGTATCCCCAATGACTCATAAATGCAAGCGCAGTTGGGGCGAGAATGAGAAACGGATGTACCAAAATGGCAATCGCGATCAGCTTCATTTCCTTGCCTTCAATTTTCCTCCCCATAAATTCCGGAGTTCTCCCGACCATCAGTCCGCATATAAACACACCCAGAATCGCATACATCAGCATATTCATCAGCCCGACACCCTTGCCGCCAAAAATGACGTTTAGCATCATTTCTCCCAAAGCAGCCATACCACCCAGTGGAGTTAGTGTATCATGCATATTATTGACTGAACCTGTCGTTGCCGCTGTTGTGACCGCAGTGAATAATGCCGATTGTCCAATGCCGAAACGAACCTCTTTCCCTTCCATGCTTCCCTGAGAAGCATCCACACCCAGTGTCTGGATTAACGGATTACCTGTCTTTTCAGACACATACGTAATGGATAGAAAAATAAGAAACAATACCATCATGGAGCTAAAAATAATCCAGCCCTGCTTACGATTACGGGCAAACAATCCAAAGGTATACGGCAACGAAGCCGGCATTACCCACATTGCCAAAATTTCCAGCACGTTCGTCCAAGGACTTGGATTTTCAAAAGGATGCGCAGAGTTAGCTCCCGCATAACCACCCCCGTTTGTCCCCAAATGCTTGATGGACTCCAGCGAAGCAATGGGTCCCATAGAAATCTGCTGCTGTGTTCCGCTCAGCGTCGTAAGATCCGCCGTAGGCTGTAGCGTCTGGGGTACCTTCAATCCAACCAGCACCAGCGTAAGCACAAAGGCCAGCGGCAGGAAAATTCTTATAATGGCTTTAATAAAATCTTGAAAGAAATTGCCCATTCCTTCACCGCGCCGCGTCAATCCTCTCATAAAAGCCGCAGCAACCGCAAAACCGGAAGCAGCCGAAGTGAACATCATCATCGTGACGAACGCCATCTGTGTCAGATACGTAAGCCCGCTTTCTCCGCTATAATGTTGGAGATTCGTATTCGTCATAAAGCTGATTACCGTATTAAAAGCTAGTGATGCTTCCATATTACTGTTTCCAGCCGGATTACCGGGAAGCATTCCCTGTAAACGCAACAGCAAGTAGCTGATTGCCACAAGCACGGCGTTCGTAGCAATGAAACTCATAACATACGTAGTCCAACGCATGCTCTCCACTTTCTTCAAGCCTACTACCTTATAAATCAGCTTTTCTGTTCTGCCAAAAATCCGATCCGTCCGATTGGGTTCATTCGAGAATACATGATACATATATGTACCCATTGGCTTTACCAAGAGCAGCAATATAACGATCACAATTCCAATTTGAAGCAGCTCCATCCTTTATTCCTCCTTCAAAATGCTCCTGCGTTTGGAACAACAGACCTGCTTCCAGAGCACCAATTGTGTGCACACGTTTGCGAAAACCTGCTACCTATGATGCTTTAATGTTCAGATCTGTTGTTCCCGCCCGCTCTATCCCTACCAGTGACTAGAACTTTTCAGGGTTCAGGAGTGCGTAGATTAAATACATAAACACAATAGCCGTAAGCCCAAGTATAACGATCATCCTCTTCGTCCTCCTTTAGAGGTTTGTGCATCACACCAGCGTACAAACAGCAGTATCACTCCATAACTCACAGCCATGACGAGCAGCATGTATATATCCATCATGTTTATACCCTCCGTATCGGTCCTCAGATCGCCATTCCTATTTCATCATAAAATCATAAAACAACTATGTTATAAGTGCTTATCCGTTCAGCAGAAAACCCACCTCTCCGTTCAATGTGTAGATCACATGGTCCGCTCCCAATCCTCGATAAATTCCTTGTGGATTACAGCCGTGCGTAATAACATAGATCGATTCCGATGTTAGCGGCCGACATATTTGCAGGAAACGGCAAGTCAGATTCAAGCTGTTCTCGAACAAATACACACTACCAATTTCTTTTTTTGGAAAATTCCATTTTCCCGCTTGCATGGTATTGATGCGGACAATGTGCTCCACACCCATTTTCTTGAGCTGTCGTTCCTCCTGGGCGCTATTCGTCAGAACTGCAAACGCCAATTTTTTGAAAATAAGCAATTTCACAAAACTTCTGCCCGCTTCATTCGGTGCAGTGACAATAATTAACCGACCTTCCATCAGTAGCTCCTCTCCCGGTTATAAAAAGACAACAAAAAGAAGCCGAAGGAAAAAGGCTTTCCTCCGGCTTCTTACATATCCATGATAAAATAAACCATGGCTGCACACGGCGGTTTGTTGCCTCTCCCTGTACGCTTACGAGGTTAGCTGTCGGATTCGGACGTGAGAGTCGCCCTATTTCTGGCACTTGACCGGAAAATTCACCCCATGAGACACCCGGCAAGCCGTACAGTCTCGATTGGTTCCCCCGCTTTTGCAATTGCAAAATTCAGCGCTATAGACATTTCGTTGTTGCTTCATTCAAGTTAATTTGAAATTACGTCTTGAATCATACACCCGCGCATGGAAGACTGTAAAGCTCAACTGCGGGGTTATAAATCGGCCTTTAGAGCATAGAAGATTAATAATAACGCTTACAATGCAACTATGCTTCTCACAGCTCCTTCAATCTCTGTTTTTCATCCCTTTTTGAAAATGACAAGCATGTCAATATTGGCGTAGGGTAGAGCGTTTTTGGCCTTTTTTTGTAAAAAGAGAAGAAAATGCGCTATATGTACCAGCTAAACACCGATTGAACCCGCTTTTATAAGAAGAAACACCTTAATTCGCTCCATTTGCAGTGCGATTTACTGTTTTGAACAAAATACGATTTTACAGCGGCTAAAGGCTTAATACAGCTTTTCCAGACTTGCAACCTTACTTTGAATTGCTTACAATTTAATTGTTGAATATTGAATAAGGAGAGATACTATGACCGTTTATGAATATGATGCGCAAACCCTGCAAGGGAAACCAATTCCGTTATCCACATATAAAGGGAATGTTCTGCTTATTGTGAACACAGCCAGCAAATGCGGGTTAACCCCCCAATACAAAGCGTTACAAGAGCTATATGACCAGTACCATGAACTGGGGCTCGAAATTTTGGGATTTCCCAGCAACCAATTCGCCAAACAAGAGCCAGGTTCCAGCGAGGAGATTTCCGAGTTTTGCCAGATCAATTATGGTGTTACCTTTCCGATGTTCACCAAGACAGATGTCAATGGCGATCAAGCGCACCCCTTATTTCGTTACCTGACCCAAACAGCTCCGGGGGTACTAGGGTCCAAAGCGATCAAATGGAATTTTACTAAATTCTTAATTACACGAGAAGGTAACGTATTTAAGCGCTATGCACCGCAAACCACTCCAGATAAGTTGGCGGGAGATATAGAGAAGCTTTTGCAGCAAAACTGATATTCTTCTTTATCACAGTTATTAAAACAAAAAAAGCATCCCTTCACGTAAACCGTGTCAGGATGCTTTTTTAACTAAGTCTTGCATATAATGCGGTCGAGAGGACTCGAACCTCCACGGGCGTACGCCCACTACCCCCTCAAGATAGCGTGTCTGCCATTCCACCACGACCGCAAATCATAATGTATTGAGGCAACAGATTTATTATACTCTCTCATCAACTATTTGTAAACAAAAATATAATAATTATTTTATGTGTTATTTTATCTAACATATATGAGCGATAATAATATTTAATTTGACACAAAGGCTGATAAAATGTAAATATATATTACATATATTTCGAATTTTTTCGTTACCCCTAAGTAAAGAGTGAAATAATATAACATAAGGATTCACTTCGAGGAGGCGAACCGCCCTGCATAAAGGCAACCGTTTGCTGAACTATGCATTATTGTTGGACCCTTCCCTACCTGTTGGTGGCTTCACCCGTTTTAACGGACTGGAGAAACTATTCCGCAACGGACATTTGAACAGTCTACAAGACCTGGAACATTACATGCTGGATGATTTGTATCCTCAATTTACAACCGTGGACGGCATGGCTATCAAAAGTCTGTATGTCGCCATCCAGCAGAATGACGGTTGGCGGATCGCTCTCATTGATAAGATGCTGCATACCCAACGTCCCTCCTTGCAGCATGTGAAGGAGTTGCGTCTATCCGGTCAGCGTCTACTTAAGCTCGCTAAGGCTCTTTATCCTTGGATTGAATTTGACCAGTTGGAATCCATACTCATTCAATACAATGCAATTGGCACACTCGCTACCGTTCACACCTGGATTAACTTCCTCCTCGGAAACGATGTAGAACAGACCGTTCACGGCTACCTTGGCGTAGCGGTGTCCTTCTGTGTGGAAGATGCCTTCAAACTACTCAATCCTCCCTATGAGGAAAAGAACCCTTTTATGGAGCGTATGACCAGCGAGCTGCTCTCCGCATGGAAGAAGCTTAACGAACCTGAGCCAACCACATTTCAGCGTCGCTTTCTTCACAGACATTGGTCCAGCTCCTACATCACTCTACCGCCTTTTATGAGCCATAATGTCCAGTTGAATGAATCTAGACTGTTTCCCTCCCCAGGCCTATTCAAACGTCTTCCAGCATCCCCCTGATGCGTCGTTTCGCTAATGTGGCAGCAACACCAAAAACACTCTGTCCCTTTCCTCAGGTGGCAGAGTGTTTTTTATCCACATATAATCGAAATTCACACTATTAGTAGACTCTAGACGGGTTATCAGAACCACCTAGCACTTAATTAAGTAATTAATTCAACAAAATTACGTATTTACGATTGTAAAAACACGTATAAAAGTGTATCATAGTTTCAGATGGTTAATTCTAACATGTTTACTGATGATTATTATAACACACCAATTATTCCGCAAGAATCCGTAAGGGGCGATTTCTCTTGAACAACAAAATGCCTGTCACCTCCTTCGGGTGGGCCATCAAACAACGGCTTGTCGAACTTCGACTGGATCAGAAAACATTTTGTGAGACACATAACATTCCGCCTTCACGCTTGTCCAATCTGATTCACGGCACCCGCAAAGCACAAAGGTACAGAAAACAAGTTGCTGCAATTCTGAACATCGACGATAACGATTATAAGGAGGCATCGCCACTCTAAACCCAACAAGCATTCCAGTTACATATAGGTCATTCCATATCACCAAGAAACCAAATAAACCCGTAAAGCGAACCCCTCCAGTTCGTTTACGGGTTTTCAACCCAGACGATCTTTAGCCAAAAAATTATTCCGGCTTTGTTTTATCCTTCTCACTTTTTTGCTTACGGTATTTCGCAAATTCAACATATTCTAAAATAAAATTCTGTTCTTCCGTCTCAAGATCTTCTGCCTGGCAATTCAGTGGCCCCATCACTCCAAAAAAATAAGCAGCCTTCTGCTCCTGAAGTACGCCTTCCCCTGGCTTAATCCCTTTCATTAACCAATCAAGCGATACATTAAAAAAGTCCGAAATCTGAATCAAATGGGCGGTACCCGGCGTTGTTTTACCTCTTCTCCAATCACCGAGATTCCCTGAACTGATTTTAAGTTTTTCACAAAATGCCTTCTTGGTCATTCCGCGATCCTTAATCAAAGCTTCAATCCGCTGATAAATAGTTTGATCTCCCAAAATGTTTCCCCTCCGACACAGTAACTTTTTCTGAAATAATTTTCATTTTTCAGCCTTACTCATTAGTAATCCTCATCAAATCCTAAGCAACCATTACCCCATAGTAGAATTGCGCTGGTTTTTCTCTTTACGAAAGCGGGTAAATTCAATATACTCAAGTATAAAATTTCTTTCCGCTTCACTAAGCGTTTCCCCCTGGCAATTCAGTTGCCCTGAAGCGTCAAAAAAATAAGGGTCTTGCGACTCCTTCAGCACCTCACCCTGTACATCTCGACCCAGCATAATCCAATCCAGACTGGCATCAAAAAAAGAAGCGATTTCAATGAGTTTATTCGTGCCCGGCGTCGTTTTTCCTCTTTTCCAATCCCCGAAGTTCCCTGTACTAATGCCCAACTGCTGGCAGAACGCCTTTTTCGTCATTCCCCGTTCCTTGATGAGTTCCTCAATGCGATGGTAAATAGATTGCATAGAAGTTCCTTCCTCCCTAGCAGGCTCTCAAATAACGATATCATGTTCTCTGTTCCCATTTCAAAGATCACTTATGCTAAAATTACCGAATTATGTATGTTAGTTTCCATTATACCACAACACGCAACAAAAACCGCCTGTTTTCCGAAGAAAGGGCGGTCTTTAAGCCAGTTCACTTACGCCAATCACGTAGCAGCGTTGTCGATTTTAAGTAAGATATGCTTCAATTCATTCAAAGTTTCACTCAGATGCAATAAATCTTCTTCTGGCAGATACACCAGTCTTTCTTGAATTTTATTGGAGAAGGTATGAAATACCTGTTCACAAAAAGCATCGCCTTCCTGTGTAATCGCCACATTCACGACTCTGCGATCCGAATCACACGACTGGCGGTCAGCCAACCCATGCTCCACCAGTTTGTCCAGAAGAGGAGTCATGTTCGGACGTGAGACATTGAGCTGTTTGGATAAATCAGATACCGTAGACAAGCGCACCTCACGCAGAAGCAGTAATACCTGAAAGTTATTAGGCGACAAATGTAATGGGAAATCGAGCGGACCGTAGGTGAAAAATTTCTTCTTCACAATCGGAAACAAGCCCAAAATATTTTCTGATATATTCCCTAACAGTTGAGTGTCCATATTTTTCACCGTCACTTCATAAGTTTATACTTATCATTCTATAACATTATGGCGTTATATTATACTATGGAATCATTATTTCATCATAATGATTACTTTATTACATCACTACACAAATAAAAAAAGCCTCTACCGCGAGAGACTTTTCCGTTTATTCCATTGATGCGGTCGAGAGGACTCGAACCTCCACGAGCGTACGCTCACTACCCCCTCAAGATAGCGTGTCTGCCATTCCACCACGACCGCATAACAAAATATAAATGGTGAGCCATGAAGGACTCGAACCTTCGACACCCTGATTAAAAGTCAGGTGCTCTACCAACTGAGCTAATGGCTCATGCTGTTCATCCAAGCTGTCCGCCATTAGACCAGACCTCAGGAATTTCCCTTAAGCATGCAACATGTAGTCTATAAAGACAACAATGACCCGTAGGGGATTCGAACCCCTGTTACCTCCGTGAAAGGGAGGTGTCTTAACCCCTTGACCAACGGGCCTTATTATTATGCGCCAACTTGGCGACAAGAAAGAGTATATCAAATAGAATAACGAATGGCAATACTTATTTCTAAAATTTTTAAAAAAGCAGTTTTTATAAGTACAAAATGCATATTAACTTACAATTCCTTATCTTCAATCACTGAAATCCTGAAAACAGCGATAAATGATTGCAATATCACTTGTATTTACTTATAATCACTTACAAGATACCGAAATAATTATATATCAGAGGAGCTTTCTATGTATCAGGAAGAACGAATGTTAAAAATCGTTGATTACTTACAGCTTCATAAACGTATTTCGGTGGATGATATTTGTGAATTTTTTAATGTTTCACGAGATACGGCTCGTCGAGACCTCGTAAAACTTGAAGAACATCAAAAAATTATTCGCACCCGCGGCGGCGCTCTTCTCCCTACACTTCATCACGATCCAATTGGAAATTATAACGAAAGACTACTTACTGTATCCGAGGAGAAACAAGTGATCGGACAGCTGGCCGCCAGCATGGTACGAGATAAGGATCGTATTATATTGGATTCCTCTACCACCGTACAGGCGTGTGCAGAAAGACTGAATGTGCAGGAATGTTCGGTCATCACCAATTCAATCAATCAGGCTGACGTGCTATCTGGAAAAGACGGTGTCTCCATACATCTGTTGGGAGGCCGCCTGCAAAAAGAACACCGATATGTATATGGCTCCTCCGTGATCGCCACTTTGTCTCACTATTTTGTAGACAAAGCCTTTATCGGGATTGGTGGTATATCTGCCCACGGACTAAGCCTGATTCATGAAGAAGACGGTATGCTGAAGCATCAGATGATGAAGCAGGCAGATCAGGTGATCATCCTTGCGGACCATTCGAAATTCGGAATCAATTTTCCATATCGTTTTGCCGATCTGTCTGAAGTTAATATCGTGATTACTGACAGATTGCCAGAACCAGCAATGCTGGAAATTTTGCAACATTATGATGTTGAAGTTGTTGTACCCTCATAAAATATGAAACTGCTTAGCTAGAACTCGAGATTTATCACAGAGATATCGAAAGACAGGAGTTGGAGAGAAATGAAACTGTTTGCGATTGATATGGATGGAACACTGCTGAACGAGGAAGGAAAAATAAGCAAAGTGAACGCGGAGGCTATACGCCAAGCACAGCAGCAAGGCGTTCAGGTGACAATTGCCACTGGTAGAGCCGCTTATGACGCCTGGACGAAGCTAGAGGAAGCAGAGCTTGTAACTCCCGTCATTGGAGCAAACGGCGCAACCGTACACGATGTGCATCGTCGTCAGTTGACCTCTACTCCTATGGGCCGCAGTGAAACGTTTGAAGTGCTGAGCTGGCTGCATGACAACGACTTTTACTATGAGGTCATGACAGACCGCGCTATTTATTCTCCACAAAACGGACATCAGCTGCTTGCTGTTGAAATGGACCGCTTGCTGAGCTCCAACCCGGATATTTCGCTGGATACTTTATTACATGCAGCTGAAAAACAATATGAACAGACCGGACATACCCGGATCGCTTCATATGAAGACATTCCACTGGATGTAGAGATTTATAACGTGCTCTGTTTCTCCTTTGATCAAGCCAAATTAGAGCGGGGTCGTGAGCGTTATCGAGGTTTTCAGGGCCTAAACATGGTCATCTCTTCAGACCGTAACTTTGAAGTCGAGCATAGGGATGCGTCTAAAGGTAATGCATTGCGTTATCTGGCGAATCATCTGAGCATTCCCATGCAGGAAGCCGTAGCGATTGGGGACAGCTACAATGATATCTCCATGCTGACAATGGCAGGAACAGGCATTGCCATGGGCAATGCAAAAGACGACATCAAGGCCGTCTGCTCCCAAGTGACTCTGACTAATGCGGAAGATGGCGTCGCTCATGCTCTGTTGAACATACTCAAGACAGTCGAGGCTGACACCGTGAAATAGAAGTCATGGCTGCGTACAAGACAGGCTAACGCCGCTTCAAGCTGTACGCAGCACGTCCCCTCTCCATTTAAACGATTTCAGTCCACCGTTATTCTCAAAGCAGATATAGACGAAAAGGACGCTCGCAAGCATCATTACAATGCATACGAGCGTCCTTTTTCTACTTAAAATACCAACGGAGAGAGAGGGATTCGAACCCTCGCACCGCTTTCGCAGCCTAACCCCTTAGCAGAGGGTCCCCTTATAGCCACTTGGGTACCTCTCCATGGCTCCCCGAACAGGACTCGAACCTGTGACAACTCGATTAACAGTCGAGTGCTCTACCAACTGAGCTATCAGGGAACATTACTGTAAATTATCTTACAGTATGGTTAATTTACCATGATTCAGGGGGTGCCGTCAAGTGCCAACAGGCGAAGCTTCCCTCCACATTTCCCACAGCGATACCGCTGAGGATTCATCTTACGCTTGCGCATATACTCCTGTTTACAGGAAACGCATACTAGCTTATAACGATAAGGCTGAGGCTTACGTTCCGTTCTTCCCGGCAGAGTCTGACAATGCCTGCTTCCTCCTACACGGGCCAGCCATGCTTTGAAGTCAGCATCTCGATGCTGATAGCCCATCCCACGCAAATGCAAATGATAATGGCACAGCTCATGCTTAATAATTTTCTCCACCTCAGAACGTCCGTAAGCTGCGAGTTGATGTGGATTAATTTCAATATGATGACTTTTCATAAAATACCTACCACCTGTGGAAGACAAGCGCGCATTAAAGGTGGCTTGATGTCGAAACGGCACGCCGAAGCTCTCCAGCGAAATGCGCTCTACCCATTCTTGAAGCTCTTCATTACTCATAGAACGGCTCATTGAATGGTTCATTGAATTGCTCAGGGACTTGGACTCCATCCTAACGGTCTCTCCTCCTTTGCTCCTTACTGACAAGCATATTATAAAATAACGACCGAAGTCTAACCCCCAATTCATAAGCACACTTTAGGTACCCACCCCATATGCTAAACATACAGATGTAACGCAGAGGAGGAGATCGGCTTGCCTCAATGGCTCAGCAACCAGCTCATGCGGGCCTTTTACAAAAAGGACCGGCGCCAAATTAAACTGTTGAACGATTGTTGGTTTTTTTATCATAAAGCACCTGGCGTGGAGTTCGATGCCAACAACGGGTAAAAGCTAAAGGCATCCAAAAATGAAAGCCGGAATCTCCGATACAGTTCGGAGATTCCGGCTTTTGTTATACCTTCACAAGAAGGTTGTACAGCTTTATTTAAAGTATTATGCCTGCGATTGCGCCTCTGCAGGAGGTTTCATCGTCAGACCAACCCTGCCTTTTTTCAAATCAACATTCAACACCCACACCGTTACGTTATCCCCGACAGATACGACATCCATCGGATGCTTTACGAAGCCACTGCGCAGCTGTGAAATATGAACCAACCCGTCACTTTTAATACCGATATCGACAAACGCGCCGAAATCAATGACATTGCGGACGGTTCCCTGAAGCTCCATACCCGGTGCCAGATCCTCGATCTTCAGCACATCCTTGCGGAATACCGGCAACGGCAGCTCGTCACGCGGGTCACGGCCCGGACGCTGGAGGCTGTCCAGAATATCCTTCAGTGTCGGCACGCCGACTTCCAGCTTGGCGGCCAGTTCGTCAATGTTGGACACACTCAGTGCTTCCATTGCAGTCTTAGTACCCAGATCGTGAGCGCTGATGTTCAGTTCCGCCAACAGGCTGTCTACGACAGCATACGATTCAGGGTGAATCGGTGTGCGGTCCAGCGGATTTTCTCCACCCGGTATACGGATAAAGCCTACAGATTGCTCGTAGGTTTTTGCACCAAGACGCGGCACCTTCTGCAACTGACGACGGTTGCTGAATTTTCCGTTTTCCTCACGGTACTTAACGATGTTTTTGGCAATCGTCGCGTTGATCCCTGCTACATAGGATAACAGCGCAGAGGAAGCCGTGTTCACATCCACACCGACATGGTTAACGGCTGATTCGACAACGTCCTTTAAGCTTTCATCCAGATGTTTCTGCGACACATCATGCTGGTATTGGCCTACACCAATAGCCTTCGGCTCAATCTTGACCAACTCAGCCAGCGGGTCCTGCACACGACGTGCGATGGAAGCCGCACTGCGCTCGGCCACGTCTAAATCGGGAAATTCCTCCTGTGCCAGCTTGGAGGCAGAGTATACGCTCGCGCCCGCCTCATTGACGATCAGATACGCTAGACTGCTGTCACCAATGTCCGCGATGACTTCCGCTACGAATTGCTCTGTCTCGCGCGAAGCGGTTCCGTTACCAATGACAATCAATTCGATCCCGTATTGGGCAATCAGCTGCTTGAACTTTTCAGCAGCCTCGCGCTTCTTGTTGTTCGGTGGTGTCGGATACGTCACTGCCACTTCCAGCAGCTTGCCTGTGTCATCGACAACCGCCAGCTTACAGCCTGTCCGATAGGCCGGATCGACACCGAGCACACGTCGGCCCTTGATCGGAGCCTGTAGCAACAGACTGCGCAAGTTGCCTGCAAAGATGGAGATGGCCTGCTGCTCGCCCTTCTCTGTCATTTCAGCGCGTACTTCACGCTCGATAGACGGCGCGATAAGTCTTTTGTACGCATCCTCGATGACACTGCGGAGCAGATCTTGCACGACAGATGATCCTTTAATCACTTGACCTGCCACGTAATTGTAAATGGAATCTGGCACTACCTCCAAACCAACCTTAAGAATGCCTTCCCGCTCTCCGCGATTAATCGCCAGAATACGGTGAGGTGGCATTTTCTTAGCGAGCTCACGATAGCTGTAGTAGTTCTCATACACGGATTCTTGCTCCGCGTCCTTCGCTTCGGAGGTCAACATACCATGGTCCAGCGTATATCGACGTACCCATTGGCGAATAGCCGCATCATCCGCTATATTTTCAGCTAAAATATCTAAGGCTCCTTGGATGGCCGCCTCGGGATTTTCAACTCCCAGCTCAGCATTCACATAGGATTCCGCTTCTTTCAAAGCATCGCCCTGCTTCGGCTGGCTCCAGATCCAGATGGACAGCGGCTCCAGTCCCCGTTCCTTTGCTACACTCGCGCGGGTTTTACGCTTTTGCCGATACGGACGATACAGATCCTCCACTTCCTGAAGTTTAACCGCAGAGGTGATAGCAGCCTGCAGGTCTTCCGTCAGCTTGCCCTGCTCATCAATAATGCGGATGACCTCTACCTTACGATCCTCCAGATTACGCAAATACACCACACGATCTTCAATTTCACGTAGCTGATTTTCATCCAGCTCTCCTGTCATTTCCTTACGATAACGCGCGATAAAAGGAATTGTATTCCCTTCATCCAACAAACTGATCGTTGTCCGGATTTGCTTGAGTGCCAGCGACAGCTCTCTCGCCACTTGTTTGACAATCCGCTCTTGGCGTTCTGCTTCGTTCAGCTCCTGCCGGATTTCCGTCTTCGTTTCCTCGTTAGACAAACCTATCCCTTCTTCCTCACAGCTCTTGTCTTACACCATGTCTTTCATTATCACAAAAAATGATTCAAAGCGCCAGCAGGTGACGTTAAAGCAAGCCCTACCTGCATTTTTCATTGGACACACAAAAGGACAGCGCCCAAGCGCTGCCCTTTTCCCGTTTCACTCGTCGTTCCATCACGCTAAAAATCAATCAAACCGAGACTGATTTGTAGCGAATCGCTCACTTTGCGCATGGTTTCTTCGTCTAAATGGGTGATTTTGTCGGTAAGCCTCTGCTTGTCGATCGTCCGAATTTGCTCCAGAAGAACAACAGAATCACGATCAAAGCCATGCGTCGCCGCGTCGATTTCCACGTGTGTAGGCAGCTTTGCCTTCTGAATCTGGGCAGTGATGGCTGCTACGATCACAGTAGGACTAAACCGGTTGCCGATATCATTTTGAATGATCAGCACAGGTCTGACGCCACCTTGCTCGGAACCGACTACGGGTGAAAGGTCTGCAAAAAAAACGTCGCCGCGCTTTACGATCAATATGGATTACACCCCGCTAACTGTACGGCCCAAGGTGCTGTTTGCATCTTCCTCCGCGTGAAAGGCTTCGGATGCCATGGTTAAGTTAATTTTAGCCATTTCCATGTATCCACGCTGCATAGCTTCACGAATGTAACGTTTTTTTCGTTCACCTACATACAGCTTCATGGCCTGCCTGATAAATTCACTGCGGTTGGAATTTTCCATAGCTACGATCCCGTCCACTTCCTGCAAGAGATGATCTGGCAAACTGATCATTATTCTTTTGGTGTTCTGCAAATTGGCCAACTTCTCTTCCACCCCCAAAACCTTGTCGCCATTGTACCATTATAACGTTATTCCCGGTAATTTATTCAAACGGAATACAAGAGAATGTATATGATATTCGTATATCATCTATGCTGCATTCCATTATAAACTACGCAGTTCGTTTTCGTACAGGCGTTTGATCCCCGAAATACAAGTGTCAGCGGAGCCTAATGCGTCTTTTGACAGTTATAGCGCTCTTTTCTTTCCTTTGTACATATTTCGGGACGTTCTGCGAAAACTCCTGCTTTTATTCGGTAATTTGCGTTATGAAATTAATTCCAGCGGGTTGGAAGAAGCGAGTTCACTCGAACAACAGGAACATGACCTCGTGTGTATACACGCGGTACCCTGTCTGCGATCATGCAGATCACCTCATAGTGGATCGTACCAAGCTTGGATGCCAGCTCATCCGCCGCGATAGTTTCGCCGGACTGCTGGCCGATGAGAACAACCTCTTCGCCGGTTTGGATTTCTTCCGCATCTTCTGCGAAAGATTGTAAGGATACCATACACTGGTCCATGCAAATCGTACCGAGTACCGGGACGCGGCGACCGCGTATCAACACTTCGATCTTCCCACTCAGCATGCGGGAGTATCCATCCGCATAGCCGATTGGCAGTGTACCGATCCGTTCTTCACTAGAGGTTACATACCGGGTGCCATAGCTAACTCCCCAGCCGGGAGGAAGCGTCTTGGTATAAACCACCGCCGTCTTCAATGACAATACAGGCAGCAGCTCAATAGCTTGCCGGTTAACCTCATCAGACGGGTACAGACCGTATATACTGATACCAATCCGCACCAAATTGGGGGAAAGAGAAGGGGTATCAATGGTGGCGGCGCTGTTGCCCGTATGTATAATGGGAATGGTGATACCTTGTTCCCTTAGCGCTTCCGCCACGCCCCGAAACCGATCATATTGTAGCAGTGTATAGCTTTTGTCTTCTTCATCCGCGCGGGCAAAATGGGTGTACATGCCTTCCAGCAGCACTTGCTCTAATTCGTTAGCCTGCCGGACAAAAGCCATAGCCTCTTCTCCAGGCAGCAAACCCAGTCTTCCCATGCCGCTGTCTATTTTGATGTGCACCTTCAACTTGCGTTCGTTTCCTTGGCGGTCCAGTCTACGGATACCGTCCAGCACTTCCTCACTGAACACTGTCAATGAGATATCATGCTCCCAAGCCGTTTGTACAGCTTCCGGTGAGGTATAACCGAGTACTAGAATTGGGAGCTGAACCCCCGCATGACGAAGCTCCAACGCTTCATCCAGAAAAGCGACGCTCAAATAATCTGCACCAAGGCGTTCCAATTCCTTTGAAATTTCCACGGCACCGTGTCCGTAGGCATTAGCCTTGACACAGACCAGTATCAGCTTATCCGCTGGCAATGCCTTGCGAAAAGCTTCATAGTTGGCGCCAAGGTGATCCAGGTTGATTTCGGCCCGGGTCGATCTGTATTGTGCTTGCAAATCCAGTCACCTTCTTCAATTGTTAGCCTGTAACATAACCTTTAACCATTCGGAGTGTGGCAAAGTTCTTGCTTCCAAAGGTTAATGGTAATGTTCAAAAACGTGGCTGTCAAATGGCAGGAGAAGTTTGCCAGCATCCTCTACAATGAACACGACATACAAGCGGTGCACATCCTAGACCGCGAATGAATAAAAAGACGGATACGGGCGGCAGCAGAGCATTTTTACACTCTAGACCGTCTGCATCCGTCTATAAAGTTTTATTTACCCGATTGATCCTGTATAGAAGCGGCAATTTGTATCATTTCGCTCACAGGCAGGTCAGCACTGGTGATTCTGAACTCGATTCCGTCATTCATCCAGGTCATCGTCTGCTGTTCGCTTCCGGTCAGAACGGCAAAGCTCCCTCCAATATCAACCAGTTCGCCTGCGGCTAGTGCGACTGCCCGATCTTTTGGACGCGCCTCCACAATGGTATAATTATACGTTCCACTATACCGCAGCATCACGGCATGTGTACCATTATCCTCCAGCTCCGGCGTATCCTTGATCTGTACTCCGGCTGGCGTGTAGGACGGTTCGATCAAGCCGAATTCACCCATCACAGCTTCTGCCGCATCTGTTCCCGCTGACGTTCCGTTTGCGGCATCCGATGTGCTCGGGGTTTGTTGCTGCGCCTCTGCGTTGGCTGCTGCGTCCGGTTTGGACGTATCATTTGTGGCAGTACTGTCCACCTTCGCTTCCCCTGACGGCTGCTGGACTGCATCCCCTGCTGTTCCCTGCTCTTGTCCGGGTTCGCCAGACGTCACGCCAGTCGTCCCATCCATCGCACCGGAAGGATCAAGCTGATCGCTGGGCTCCACTGCTCCAGAAGATGGCGCCCCTTCGCTACCCGTACTCGTCTTACCTGAAGCCATGTTCCGCTCCATATCAAAAGAGTCTTTGTCAAACTTCGTATCAAAAGCAAATTGATCGAATTTCAGATCAACAACTACCTTGGCATTCGCATCAGACACCTGTACCTGAGTGGGTGCATAGTCATTTTTGGACAGCCATATCTTTTGTCTCACCAGCGCATGGCTGTTGTAATTCGCTGCCACATCAAACACATAGGATTTATCGTCGGTAGCCAACTGACGGGAGGCATCGCCGATAATGCTGCGAACCAACGTTTCATATAAATATACTTGACCCTGATTGTTTGGCCAGTCGCTTTTGAAACGGAAGCTTTTGTTCAGGCTGGGTGTCAGTACAAATACACCCTCATCATTACGAAGCACAATTTGCGTAACATCCTTTTTCTCGTTCGTCATGGCAATTCGGTAATAGGACGGCTTGCGGTAGGAAATATCCACCTTGTATTCCTGCGGCGTGTCGCCGGTATGCAGCGTCATCAAAGCTGTACCGTGGTAGCTGTTCAGGTCGCTCACCACGTCACTCAAATCTTTAACCACATCGTCCGCGCTCTTCTTGCCGCACCCGGCCAGCAGCAGCGTTACACACATGACCATGGCAAGCATCCATGAAATCCGGCGCATGTCATCAACCCCTTCAGCACATGTTTTAAATGAATTAGTACATGTCTATGAAGGACTTGTTCGATTTATGCAGACTGGCATGACAAGCTTGCGCGTATCCTTGCGTAATACTATAGAATCTTTTGGAGACTGATAATAAATTCATACAGGAAATAAAAAGAACCTCCCCCGTTCAGTTCACTGCTTTTTCATTTTAAAGAAATTGCGTTGATTGGTGAGCCTACCGATGAATTATTATCACGTCCCAATTCATATCACTGTCTGCTTATGTTCATCGGTGGGACAGGTATGGTGGACATTGGCTCAGAGCAGTATCTATTCCATACAGGTCATGGATATTGGCTAGCTCCAGGTGAATCCTATCAAATCGCTCCCCTGAATGGAACTGTGCCCGAATACTACAAAATCACGTTTGAGGTCATCGCTTTGCCGTCAGAACCACAAGCGGACATGGCCTTGGGTGAACACGCAGTACGTATGCCATCCCTATATCATGGACCTGTCCTGCCGAGACCGCGCGAATGCATCGTCTCCCCTTCTTCCTCCAAACTTATTCAGTTGACTGAAGAGCTATTTCATAGTACCCAACAAACGATACAGCCGCATACCCAGATATCTGTATTACGGCAGCAAATTATGTTTCAAGAGTTGCTCTTGCTGTGGCAGGAAGACCACACCCATATTGATCAAAATACTACCTCTAATCCGGCATTGCCAGCATCGGTAGAAGGCACTCTCTCATATATGGAAAACAACTATGAAAAGCCCATTACCGTCAAGCAGCTTGCCGAGCAGGCAAACGTCTCCATATGACAATACTCCCAAATGTTTCGTAAAATCACAGGCAAAAAGCCGCTGCATTACCTCACTGAGCTGCGCTTGAATCATGCCAAGCGACTGCTGCTGGATTGCAAACGGCCTTTACGTGAAATTGCCCGTCAGGTTGGTTTCTCTGACGAATATTATTTTAATCGGCGGTTTAGGCAATTGACCGGGATCTCCCCGGGCAAGTACGCGCTTTCTGTCTCCGTTCTGTGCGCGTCAAGGATTGGACGGGTCACCATATTCATATTCCGCGCCGAGCAAGCCGCATCATCTATCATGGAGAAACGATGGGCGATCTATTGGCATTAGGGGCCAAAGCCATCGGCGGAAGTCTGCAACTCAGTGAATACAGCGTCTATAAACATCGTCTTGTGAATGTCGCCGATGTGGGCCTTCCACTGGATACCCGCTTGACCAGTGCTCTCGATCCTGATCTAATTATCATCGCTAATTCGGATGAACAGGAATATGAGCGCATTGCTAGTATCGCTCCCACCGTCACCTTCAACTCCTTCGCCACGCTGGAGGAACGGATGCGTACACTTGGCGCCTGGCTCGGTAAGGAGCGGGAGGCCGAACGCTGGTTGTCTACCTTCACAGCCCGTAATCTGGCAATGTGGCAGCAGCTCGGTACGCAAATCACAGCCGGAGAAACAGCCTCCGTCTTCAACTGGAGCGATGCCATGACCCGGCAAAAACTGCTTACTGCACTGCCCAAACTGCTCGTCACTTCATCCTGATAAGCTGCCATTTTTCTAAAGATACTACATTAGACCATGAATGCTTCCATCTGCCTCCAGCGACATATGCTCAGCTGCTGGGGATTTGGGTAATCCTGGCATCGTCATAGTATTGCCTGTTTCCACGACCACAAAGCCTGCCCCTGCGGACAAAGAAACGCTGGACACGTGAATGGTAAAGCCCTCCGGTGCACCTAGCAGAGAAGGTTGATCTGAGAAAGAATACGGTGTTTTGGCCATGCATACAGGCAGTTGTCCAAAACCAAGCTGCTCCATACCGGCCAACGCCCGTTTGGCCGCAGGAGTGTAAGCTACCTCTGCCGCACCATAAAGCTCCTTCGCAATGACACTAATTTTCGCTTGCAAATCAAGTGTATGCTCATACAATGGTGCAAAATGGGCTTTGTCCTCCTGGAGCAGGTTTAGGAGGCTTTGAGCCAGCTTTTCTCCACCTTGGCTTCCCTGTGCCCACACCTGTGACAGCTCTACGGGTACACCCAGCTTGCGGCATTCCGAGAAAATCAGTTCCAACTCGGCTTCGCTATCTGTTACAAAATGGTTGACCGCTACCAGTACTGGCACGCCAAACTTTTGCAAATTCCGAACATGCCGGTTCATGTTGACTAATCCAAGTTGCAATTGCTCCAGATTTTCTGCATCCAGCTCATTTTTAGCTACACCGCCGTTATATTTCAGCGCTTTGGCGGTTACAACCAACAGAGCCGCATCTGGCTGCAAACCGGATTGACGGCACTTGATGTCAAAAAACTTTTCCGCGCCCAGCTCGGCCCCGAATCCAGCCTCCGTGACGACCACCTCTCCCAGCTTCAGGGCCAGCTTCGTACCGATCAAACTACTGCATCCATGCGCAATATTCGCAAACGGTCCGCCATGCACAATAACTGGAGTTCCCTCCAACGTTTGTACCAGATTGGGTTTCAATGCTTCACGAAGCAGCACAGCCATACCTTCCACCGCATGTAGTTCCTCAGCTGTTACCGTTTCGCCATCTTCGTTATAACCAATCACCATCCGACCCAAACGCACTTTAAGATCGTCCATATCTTCACTTAAACATAATACCGCCATCACTTCTGAAGCCGAGGTGATCAGAAAACCACTTTCTCTTACCGCCCCATTACCTGATCCCAATCCAGTCACAATACTCCGCAAACTCCGGTCGTTCATATCAACAGCGCGTTTCCACACGATCCGCTCCGGTTTCAACCGCAAAGCATTTCCATAAAATAAATGGTTATCGATCATCGCTGCCAGCAAGTTATGCGCTGCTGAAATCGCGTGAATATCACCTGTAAAATGCAGGTTAATGTCTTCTGCCGGAACAATCTGGGCTTGTCCTCCCCCGGTTGCTCCTCCTTTCATACCGAAGCAAGGGCCGAGGGACGGCTCACGCAACGCAGCAACGGTTTTATGCCCCAGCGCATTCAGCGCCTGTGACAGCCCGATGGTTGTCAGCGTTTTTCCTTCTCCCGCCGGCGTGGGATTCATCGCCGTAACCAGCACCAGCTTTCCATTCGGGCGATCCTTTAACTGCTCCCACAGGGACGGATTTAGCTTCGCTTTATATTTTCCATACGTCTCCAGATGTTCTTCTTCAATTCCTGCTTCCTTGGCTACATCAATAATCCTCTTCATCTTTCGTTATGTACCCCCTGTTTTATAAGTCTGACCGATGGTGTCAAACCCTGTATCGTTTTATTTTACCAAAGTGTGCCGCTTATTGCGCTATGATTCATTTCATCGCAAGCGTTGCTATCATGTGAGTTATAAAAAAAGAGCATTCCCCGCCCGCATGGACTTTGGTGGATGCTCTTTTGATACGTCTCGTTTAACAAACAGCTCTCAATTTAACCTGCAAAGTTAGCAGCGTAATTTTCAGCAATAAATCCCTTAGAAATCAGGATAGCTTGGGATTTCTTAGTAGCAGGGCCATAGCCTTGGGACAACAAATCATTAATATGTAAGCGGTTATATATGAAGCAAAATACAAAGTTGGATGCCCCACTCGTAAGGATCGACACCAGAAAAATAATAACAGCCCACTTCCAATCCCCTCTAAACAACGCAGGGAAAAAACCGAAAAAGAGCGTAGTCCATGAAAAACCTACTTTGCGTTCCTTGATCATTCCAGTTTTATTTCTCAATTTAATCTTCATTTACCCCTTACCTCTCTTTATATAGTCTTTTAGAACTATATTAGATTATATAGGACAGAGGGAATAAATGGAACTGATTTCGTAAAATCATAAAATTCTCAAATACTCTCTAGTTTATAATGCTTTTCTAGCATTTCTTTAAAAACATCAACAGGGTACTTGTATTCGACTGTTTTGAAAACAATCCGGTTATTCCACTGGTTTTTTTCCAGCTCGCACCCATGCTCCATATCCAGTTCCTTCATGATAAAAATAATCTCATCTAAGGTTCTTATTACACTATGACTATTCGTCGTCGTAGCCAGCATCTGCTCGCCTTCCTGTGTGTAAGCCTTTACGATCTGTTCATCAAAGCCTTCGCTGATCATCAATTCCTTCAAGGCTTGCACAAAAAGAGTCGGCAGGTTGTTGTACTGCGATTTTTTAATCCCAAAAAGCGTGATGCTTAAGCGGGATATATCATGCATAAACACTATATTTTTTCTTCGATTCAGTAAAAACAAGCTGGCATGCCAACTATTCAAAGGCGGATAAATATCAACTTGAAGTGGTTCAGTCTCCCATTCCTTCAGCAGTTTTTGTGTTCCTCGTATGACAAACATCGTCGCTCTCCTTTATTGACGGTCCTGTACCGCAGCGTGATTCGACATACCCAATCTCTCATATAAGGCATGTCCCGGATATCATAACACCGTATTCCAAACATCGGATTATAAACTCTTTCAGTATAATATAGGGGAATCATAGATTACCAGACACATTAATTTTCTCTTTGGATATTTATTATGGAAATCCCCTCCACTGCTCTATATAATTCAGGTACAGTTCGTCACGCGAGCTTAATCTAAAAATTAGGGGTGTTCCACACCTATGTCACAGCATATTTTACTAATTGAAGACGATCTATCCATTGCCGAAATGCTACTCAAAGCACTCAGCAAGGAAGGCTACAATTTAACTACCGCCTATGATGGGGAAGAGGGGCTTCTTGCCTTTGAACGTCATACCTATGATCTGGTACTGGTGGATTTGATGATGCCGAAGGTGGACGGTATGGAGGTGATCCGCCGGATTCGTACCCACAGCGCCGTGCCGATTCTGATTATGTCAGCCAAGGACAGCGACGTGGATAAAGCGCTTGGACTGGGCTTTGGGGCAGACGATTATGTTGCCAAACCTTTTTCAATGCTGGAAATGACGGCTCGTATTCAGTCCGCGATCCGCAGATCGACTACATATGCCCGTCAGCAACAACAGGAGGAACAGCCTCAAGCACAAGTTTTGACCTACGGCAGTCTGCGCATTGATTTTGATCATTTTACAGTCATACGCAATGAAAATGAAATTCAGCTAACAGCCAAAGAGTCCGATATTTTGAAGCTATTTGTAGCCAATCCGAACCGGGTATTTACAAAAGCACAATTATACGGATTTATTTGGAAAGACGATTATATGGGCGACGAGAACGTGATTAACGTCCATATTCGCCGCCTGCGTGAGAAAATCGAAGAAGATCCCTCTCATCCTGTTCACATTAAAACGCTATGGGGCATTGGCTACAAATGGGAGAATGGCTGATATGAACATCGAAAACATTTCTGAATGGATTGTCGGCCTCATCATGTCAGTCGTTATAGTATGGCTTTGGCGGGAGCGTATGGCCTATAAGCGCAAAATAAAGGATATCCGAACCCTACTAGAGCGGATTGTGACGGTGAATCATGCGGAAAAGCTGCTATATGTCACAGGTGACGTTGAACTGCAACGACTCATGACGGAAATTAATCGACTGCTGGACTTGAATCTCAGAGTGTCTGCGGATTACAACCGTAGCCAAATCGCCATGCGCAAAATGATTTCGAACATTTCCCACGATCTCAAGACACCGCTTACGGTTGTGCTTGGATATGCCGAGATGCTGGATGGCGATCCGACTATTTTGCCAGAAGAACGTATAAAGCTGCTATCCAAAATTCATCAAAAGACAAGCGAAGCGATTGAGCTGATCGGCAGCTTTTTTAGCTTGGCGAAGCTGGAGGCTAATGATACGGATATTCCGTTGACTCGACTGGAAGTGGGAGAACTGTGCAGACGCAGCATTTTGGAGTTTTATGACCTGCTGACCGCACAGGGATTTACTGTGCATATTGAGATCCCGGAGCACCCCATTCATGCCTTGGGGAACGAAGGAGCGATTGGACGGGTGCTGAACAATCTGATCTCGAATGCCATTCGTTATGGGGCAGATGGACGGACGCTGGGGCTGGCTCTATTGGAACAGCAGGATACAGTGCGTATAGAGGTATGGGATCGTGGCAAAGGCATACAGGAATCTGAGCAAGATAAAGTTTTTGAACGCATGTACACACTGGAGGACTCCCGTAATAAGGCGGTACAAGGCAGCGGACTGGGCCTTACGATTGCCAAACGCCTGGTTGAAACGATGAACGGAGAAATTCAATTGACTAGTAGACCTTATGAGCGGACAGTCTTCTCTTTTACATTGAAGAAAATCAACTATTAATCGAACTCAGCATTTTGCATAATTCGATTTGTGCTCAACTTAATAAATTTGTAAGAATCACGAAAGAAAAATGAACATTTCGCCCTTTATCCTTGAATTATCAGCAGTATACGAAGGGAGAACATCCATGACTTACGTAATACGTACACATCAGTTGACCAAGGCCCTGAAGGGCAATGAAATTGTAGCGGGAGTCAGTATGAATGTGCGCAAGGGAGAAACCTATGGCTTTCTCGGCCCTAACGGGGCAGGCAAGACAACGATGATGAAAATGATTACGAATTTACTCAAGCCGACTTCGGGTGAAATTGAATTATTCGGTGAGAAATTAACGCCAAAATCGTATCATCTGCTCGGACGGATGGGTTCGATTATTGAATACCCGATTTTTTATGACAGACTGACGGCACAGCAAAATCTCGAACTTCATTGTGAATACATGGGCTACTATAATAAGCAGGCGGTTCGGGATGCCCTGGAATTAGTGAATTTGCGAAATGCGGATGACAAGCCGGTAAAGGATTTTTCGCTGGGAATGAAGCAACGTCTTGGGATTGCCCGCGCTATCGCGACTAAGCCAGAGCTACTCATTTTGGATGAACCCATTAATGGTCTGGACCCAGTGGGAATCAAGGAAATCCGCCAACTATTCCACATGCTATGCAAGGAATATGGGATGACTCTGCTCGTGTCCAGTCATATTTTAGCGGAAATAGAGCAGATTGCGGATACGGTAGGCGTGATTAATCACGGACGACTGATTGAGGAAGTATCGATGGAGCAGGTGCGGGAAACCAATACGGAATATATCGAATTTACGACCAACGATTGTAAAAAAGCGACCTATGTCCTCTCCCATCATCTGAATCTGAATAATATAAAGGTACTAAATGAACAGAGTATACGTATTTACGATTCAAATGTACCACAGAAACAAATTACGAAAACACTCATTTTAAATGATATAGAGGTGGATTCCATTCATCAGAAAAGCAGCACGCTGGAAGACTACTTTTTGCGCCTGTTAAACGGAGGTGATCTCCATGCTTAAATTGATGCAGTTGGAGCTGAAAAAATTTCATCTCGCGGGTTATATCCGTTCAGCACTGATCGCCAATGCATGCATTCTTGGGCTGCTCTGTATTATCGCGCTGGACAGTCAAAGTGAAGGAATACCCGAATTCACACAATACACCCAACTCTTGGATCTAATAGACAATTTTGTGAGAGCAACATTTATTGTATTTTCCTCCGTTTTGCTATGCCGCTTTATCGTCGGAGAATTTAAATCCAAATCGATTACAATCTTGTTCATGTATCCGATTCACCGTCAAAAGCTGATGATCGCCAAGCTCTTGGTTGTGCTGCTATTTACGTTCTTGTCTATTATTATTTCGGAAATAATCATTACGGCTGCTATTCATCTGCTCAACCAGTTTGTCTTGATTGTACCGGATAACCTTACTCTTTCCATACTGGGCCAACAATCAGCACGGACGCTGATCAATGCCGTTGCTGCCAGCTTTATGGGATTGGTTCCGCTGTATATGGGGATGCGAAGATACTCTGTACCCACCACCATTGTGACCTCAATCCTGATTGTAGCATTGCTTTTCTCCAATAATAACGGCGCTACACTTAGCTCCATAGCCCCCGTGCAAATTGGCTTCTCTCTGCTAGGAATGCTTGTGGCTTATGCGGCGATTCGACGTATTGAGTATAAGGATATTACCTCGTAATATGTAATTTCGTAGAGCGCTTTCAAAAAAAAGATGAAAATCATTGTTAGATATACACACATTTTTCACTGGACTTCATTCTAAAACAGGTATATCCTATAGGAGAAATTAAAAACGGAATAAGGATCTTCGGGGTAGGGTGAGATTCCCAACCGGCGGTATGGCTCATGGAGCTAAGCCCGCGACTCTGTATCTGGCAACAGGATACGGACTGATTTGGTGAGATGCCAAAGCCGACGGTAAAGTCCGGATGGAAGAAGATCGAAATATCAACATGCCGCGAAGTGGATGAATACTGCGTTATTAGTTTTGCAGCAACTTCATTTAACTTGCATAAAGCGGCAAGTTTATTTGATCAACCCCCGTCTTGCATGGCCTTTCGCCATGGACGGGGGTTTTTGTGCCACCGGTCCTGTATTCGCAAGGAGCTAATTGAGTATGAGTCAATCTTCTACTGTACTAACATCCAAAGGTTTTGATCGTAGCTCCCACATGAAAAGCGGTTTTTGGCTGGTCGCAATTGGAGCAGCCTTGTGGGGCGCAGACCCGCTTTTTCGTATTATTTTGCTAAAGTCATTTACTTCAACACAAATTGTACTTATGGAGCATGTGCTGCTCTTCCTCGCTCTGACACCGATGCTGTGGAAGCATCGTGAGGAACTCAAAGCGGTACGGCTTCGTCAAGTTTTCGCTATTTTATTCGTCTCGTGGGGCGGCTCGGCTCTGGCCAGCGTGATTTTCACTATGGCACTCAGCAATGGTGATTTGAATGCTGTACTCTTACTCCAGAAGCTTCAACCCTTGGTCGCTATTGTTCTAGCCCGTATTATTTTGAAGGAAATGTTGCCGCGTCATTTTGGAGTATTAATTGTCGTTGCTCTGTTCGGGACGTATCTTCTGACCTTCGGTTGGTCGCTCCCCTTCGGACATGTTCGTGATTTTGTTCAGGTTGGTAGTCTGCTTGCACTCGGTGCAGCAGTTCTGTGGGGCGGTTCGACAGTCATGGGAAGTTACTTGCTTCGTTCAATGAAATATGAAACAGTAACCTCCCTCCGCTTCATGGTGGCGCTCCCTCTGCTGATTGTCCTCACCTCTGTAGAGCATGCGCCATGGAATATGCCTGCCGGTACATGGGCGGGCGCAGCTGTGATTATCAATCTGCTATTGCAGGCATTGCTTCCGGGCCTTCTCAGCTTGCTGCTGTATTACAAAGGCTTAAGTACGACCAAAGCGTCTTATGCTACGATGGCAGAACTGAGCTTTCCCATGGTTGGTGTCGTGATTAACTGGATCGCATTTCAGCAAATTGTCACTGTAGCGCAACTGACTGGTTTTATGCTCATCTGGATTACGCTCTTTATGATTTCACGTCAGCAAAAAAATTAACAGTTCAACGTCCCTTTCATGACTCACCCAAGCCAAATCGTGAAGATGCTTTTGCATCTCCGATTTGGCTTTTTTATGTATTCGTATTCATATAAAATATAGTTCTTTAGACCCATCTTTCAGAAAAAGTGTCTAAAACATGTAATTATTCTTCGTTTCTCAAAGATTACATCTATAAAATTAGTCGGTTTCTGTCGAATAAAACAATGTAGTGATTATCAGACACAGAGGAGCAAGAACTATGACTAAAACAAAACAAACAGTTCCGTGGTGGAACAGGTTTCTCAAGCAGTTTTATTTAATGAGGACAAGATTAATAATATCTTTTTTGGCTGTGTTATTGATTCCGAGCGTACTTATCGGGTACTTTTCCTATCAGGGGGCTACAACACAACTCAGTCAGCAAATGGGCGGTTCCGTATACACGAATCTGTATCTGATCCGGAGCAATGTCAATCAGTATGTAGCGCCCATTATGAAAGACCTGGACGTGCTTACCACTGAAATCAATTCTGATTCCATTGGTACCAACCAAGAGGCCCTTCAGAAAAAGTTGGATGTCATCGTCAAGGCTCATCCCGAGCTAGATGCCGCGCTTCTCGGTAATGCGAAAGGGCAATACATACGTTCACCGAAAAAACAGGAGGCCGATTATGACCCCCGGGAGAGAAAATGGTACAAAAATGCGATGCTGGAAAAGGGCAAAGTATTCGTCGGTGTTCCAGTTGCCAGCGTCACGACAGGGAATTTAGTCGTTAATATATCGGGAACGCTGGAGGACGGTGAAGGAGCTGTTGCATTGGCTTTGAATCTGGACAAGATGGGTGAAAGTCTGCAGTCTGTTAAGATTGGTGAACGCGGAGGACTCATTATTGTTGATTCTGAACATAAAGTTGTATCTGGGACTGGAACAGCCTTTAACAAGACAGGCAAAAAACCGGCTGACGCCATAGAGGGACTTCCCGAAGTGGCGACAACCGTCGAAAACGATACTCCTTCCATGTCGCAAATTCAATTTATGAATCGAGATATGCTGGCCTTTACACTTAAGGACCCTCTCACCGGTTGGAGCATTGTCGCACTGTCGGATCTGGAGGATTACAGTGATGCAGCCCAACCGATTCTGAAGCAAAGCCTGATTGTGATTGTCATCTCCATACTTGCCGCTGCGATCATCATTGTGCTTATGGTCCGCTCGTTCTTAATTCCACTGCGCAAGCTGCAAGCAGGAACACGCATCGTCCGTGACGGAAATCTGACCGAACGTGTTAACCTATCCAGCAAGGATGAGTTCGGCGAACTGGCACAGAATTTTGACCAGATGACTCATTCCTTGCATACGATGGTTTCCGAGGTCAATCAAACGTCCTCCCGACTTGCTTCCTCTTCTCTGATGATCAAGGAAAGCACAGAGCAAACGACGGAGTCCGTACAACACGTAGCGGAAACGGTTATGGAATCCGCAGAAAATGCAGCCACCAGCGCCGAGGCATCCGAGCAAACCGCTAATGCCGTTGAAGAAATGGCCAAGGGTGTCAGCACCATTGCCGAATCAGCAAGCTCCATCGTGGATTCAGCAGGACAAACCGAGCATGATGTAGCTCAAGGCAGTCAAATGATCAGCCATGTGCGCACACAAATGGACCGTATTCTGGAAGCTGTAAGCCAAACGGCTAGCCTGATGGATGAGCTATCCCAGCTCTCAGACGATGCGAAGCAGATGAATACAGCTATTGCCGCCATTGCCAAGCAAACCAATTTGTTGTCTCTGAACGCGTCTATTGAAGCTTCCAGAGCTGGCGAAGCCGGGCGTGGATTTGCCGTAGTCGCTATAGAGGTACGCAAGCTGTCTGAGCAATCCAAGGAAAGCGCAGATTCCATCAGTCAGATCATTACTCAGATGCTCGATTTGATTCAACGCTCCACCGCTACCATGAACGGTAATGTTCGTAACCAGGTAGGTGAAGGATTACGTATTAGCCAAGATGCAGAAGGTGCATTTACGAATATTGAACGCTCTACATCTCATATTGTGGAACAAATTCAAAGTGTGTCGGCTGCGGCTGAACAAATCTCAGCCAGCACAGAGGAAGTTTCGGCTACTGTCACCCATTTGGCAAGTCTGTCTCGCAATTCGGCGGACAGTTCGCAGACAACCTCTGCTGCCGCTCAGGAGCAAATGGCGGCCATGGAGGAAATCGCATCTTCGTCTCAGGAGTTGTCCAACATGGCGCAGGATTTGCAACAGCTGGTTAAGCGATTTAAGATTTAAGTTACACATCGTATCGTTGCAATTTCATGAAAGTAAGAATGAGCATCAGTATATCTAATGACTAACAAAAGCCTTCGTCCGTATGCTAATTACGGGCGAAGGCTTTTTCCATGTGAGTACTTGGGGTGATCTCTCTTATTTACTTATAGGGTCATCTGACCGGTTAACTGACGGCGTCTATCTCCTTCGGGGTCGTGCTCCATTTTAATATCCTGATGGAAAATAGCTGTAGTCCGCTCTTCCCTGTCGTACATCGGCCAAGCCTCCTCGGACAGCACAGGCTTCCCATCACGTGCAAAAGCAACCCATGCCTGCTGCATAGCTTGAGCGAGCTTCTGCATCGACGGTTGAATCTCTAATCCAAGCTTACCTAGCAGCTCCAGATTATCGAAAACAAACGCAATTTCGGCACCGTGAACCGCTTGTCCAAAGGTAGGATGCCCCGGCAATGTCCAATCAAAACGATACATCCATACAGGCGCATGCGCCGACTGCGCAACAGCAAGAGCCAATGCAGGACGCCAAAAAAATAGATCAGTCAACATTTGTGCCTGTCCCTCAATCGTAACAGGAAATGGTTCTATCAGGTCGCCGATGTCTGACATGCCCGTCATCATTTCCAATGCCTGACTCGCTGTTGACTTGTTCATTAGATGGGATTCTTTTCGGATGAAATAGGCCCCCTCATGCAAGTTCGTTCCAATCAAAACGGATACCTGCTTTGCTGAACCTTGCGCGATTGCAGACAGCGGTTCATCTGGCAAGGTCACACCGTCCACGACGGGTTGATAGATCATCGCCATCCCTGGTCCGATGACTTCATGCGTCTTCGCCATAGCTAGCATCAGCGCATCTGTCGGCAGCGTAAACAACCGTTCTGGATGCTGAGTGTCCACACCCAGCTGCTGCAGATACACAGCCGTCACTTGTTCGGCCTGTGAGGTTGGCAGTACCTGCGACGCACCGCTCTGCAAAATCGCACGCTGGAACAGTCCCTCAGCGGATGGCATCGCCAATAAAGCGGCAATACTCATCGCGCCTGCCGATTCACCGAACACCGTTACTTCGTCCGGGTTACCGCCAAAGGCAGAGATGTGATCCCTAACCCATTCCAGCGCAGCGATCTGATCCAGCAGTCCCGCATTAGAGGTCAGGCCATCTCCCTTTGGAGTCAGATGCAAAAATCCTAACGGCCCTAATCGATAATTGATCGTAACAACCACAACATCGCCATTCTTCGCCATGCGTTCCCCGTCATATAAAGGTATAATCCCGGACCCCGTGACAAAGGCACCGCCATGAATCCACACCATCACCGGACGTCCCTTCTCAGGAGCCTTCGAAGCAGGTGTCCAAATGTTCAGGTATAAGCAATCCTCTGACTGCTCAGGCGGTTCCACCAGATTTCCAGTCATACTTTCAGCGGATGGCATAGGTTGCGGACAGATTGGCCCAAAACTCGTCGCAGCCCGTACACCCTCCCAAGACTCCAAAGGCTGGGGCGCGTGAAAACGTAGTTTTCCAACAGGAGGCTGTGCATATGGGATACCTTTCCATACATGATATCCATTCCCGGTTTCCCCACGTAATTGACCTAAACGAGTATGTACTGTAATACTCTCCATCATGAAGCCTCCTTTATTTCGTATCTTCAACACAACGGTATAATATCAATCTTTACATATCTCTATTATACCCTTTGCACACGGCCAAACCAAAAAATACCGGAAGCACTTTTGCGCTCCGGCATTTTTATAAACAAGATAGAGAAATAGCGATTAATCCCGAACTTCTTCTTTCGGAATCAGCTTGTAAATTTCTTCGCTTTCCATAGAATCAATTAGTCGGTCTAGCCACTTGTAATAAGCGACGGCCTGCTTCATTTTCATACGATCTTGCTGAAGAATCGCCTTAAATTCCTCGTACTCTTCACCCTGATTCATCAATCTGTCCAGCTCATCAATGGCTTTGCGCAACACCAGTAAATTTGTTTCTACCGCTTTTCTCCATTTAATAGCGAAGAAGTCAGTGAAGGTTTGATGCCAGTCATATTCGACTTCATACAAGTCTTTGCGTGAGCCCTTGCTCCAAACCTTATTTACCATTTTCAGATCCAATAATGTTCGAACTCCTGTACTCATGCTCGTTTTGCTCATTTCCATTTCACGGCCCATCTCGTCCAGCGTCATCGGTTTATCCGCAAAGAAAAGCAAACCGTATAAATGCCCCGCAGACAAAGTGATCCCATACAGGTCCATGTTTTTACCTATAGCTTCTATAACACGTTTGCGAATTTTTTGCAGCGAAGCCTGCTGCTCATCACCTAACTGGTACAAGCTCATGCTTGCAACCTCCTAATTTTAGAGCATTTTGCACAACCTAGTATGAACGATTTACCCGTAAAAGATTAGCTTTGACGCAATGTATGAAATCTTTCAATTAATAAATGAAATGTTTCAAAAACAAAGCTTCTGTCTATATTACAACAGCATGGATCGTTCAAAATCATAATTCGCAAAATTGCTAATGATAGTAAACTTTTAAAATTATGGATATACATAAATCTTTTTCTTATGGTTATATTTCATTGTCTATTTTAAAAAAAGCACTATCGGTTGTAAAGTTCCGAATGTTTGAGCATTCTATAGAACGAAGGAGCATATCAGAGGAAACTTTGTACAGTTTTTTCTGTACGTACTTTATGAACAGTTTTTTTATTTGAAATGTAAGCAATGCTTCTGTTACAATTAATTTTGTCATTAACCGTTCAGGATGTTCAGAATTATGATTTTTATACTCAATCCTTAATGCAACAAGGGGTTAATACCAAGCAAAGTATAGAAAGAAGAGGTGTATGTATGACGATTTTGGAAGTCAAAAATGTCAGCAAACTCTTTGGTCCTCACGCAGAGCAAGGTGTTCCGCTCCTGGAGCAAGGCTGGGGCAAGGAAAAGTTGGCCAAAGAAAAACAGATTACTGTTGGTGTCAATAAGGCCAACATGGAAATTAAGCAAGGTGAAATTTTCGTAATTATGGGGCTATCGGGCAGTGGCAAGTCCACTTTGGTGCGAATGCTAAATCGCTTGATTGAGCCTACCTCCGGTGAAATTCTGGTCCATGGCAAAGATCTCCGTAAGATGAACAAAGAACAACTTCGCGAAGTTCGTCGTAAAACCATCAGCATGGTTTTTCAAAAATTCGCTCTGTTCCCACATCGGACTGTATTAGAAAATGTAGAATATGGTCTTGAAATTCAAAAGGTAGAAAAAGCACAGCGTCAGGAAAAGGCGCAACAAGCGTTGGAACTGGTTGGTCTTAAAAACTGGGGCGATAAAATGCCCGATGAATTGAGTGGCGGTATGCAGCAGCGTGTCGGCCTGGCACGGGCGCTGGCTAATGACCCTGAAGTGCTCCTGATGGATGAAGCGTTCAGTGCATTGGACCCTCTCATTCGCCGTGACATGCAGGATGAGCTGTTGGAGCTTCAAGATAAAATGAAGAAAACAATTGTGTTTATCACCCATGATCTGGATGAAGCGTTGCGGATTGGTGACCGGATTGCCTTGATGCGAGACGGTGCGGTCGTACAAATCGGTACACCGGAAGAAATTATGATCCAACCGGCTAACTCTTATGTAGCCCGCTTCGTCGAGGATGTGGATCTGTCCAAGGTATTGACGGCTGCTCATGTCATGCTTCGTCCAGAAACCATCACCATGGATCGTGGTCCGCGTGTGGCTCTGGAATTGATGCGGGAGCGTGGGATTTCCAATTTGTTCGTCATTGACCGTACTAAAAAGCTACTGGGTGTTATTAACGCCGAGGATGCTGTTCATGCACTGCGCAATAATTTGAAAATTGAAGATATTTTGATTACTGACGGACCGCAGGTTGCTGCCGAGACTGTCATTAATGATTTGTTTGAAATTACAAGCTCGTCCAAGGTGCCGCTGGCTGTGGTCGATGACAAGCAAAAGCTGCTGGGCGTTATCGTCCGTGGAGCATTGCTCGGCGCACTTGGTGGAGATGTTACCACTACAAAGGAGGTGAATGCCCATGATACCGAAACTGCCAATCGCTGAGTGGATTCAATCCATTGTCGACTGGATGGGTATTCATCTGGCTGGATTGTTTAATGTTATTTCTTCTATTATAGAAGCTGTAGTAGGCTTTTTCTCAGGCCTGTTCATGCTTCCGCACCCTCTGGTGTTCATCGTGATCATCGGGATTATCGCCTTTATGATCGGGCGGGTTCAGCTTACGCTGTTTACTGTCATCGGCTTCCTGCTGATTGATAATCTCGGCTATTGGAGTGAAACAATGAATACGCTCGGACTGGTCATCACGTCTGCACTCGTATCCATTGTTATCGGGATTCCCATCGGGATCTGGTGTGCATACAGTAAATCCGCATCCCGCATTATCACGCCTTTACTTGATTTTATGCAGACGATGCCTGCGTTCGTGTACTTGCTCCCAGCGGTTACCTTTTTCAGTCTGGGTGTTGTACCTGGTGTTATCGCATCTGTTATCTTTGCTATCCCCCCAACCATTCGCATGACTAACTTGGGGATTATGCAAGTCTCAGGTGAGCTCATCGAAGCCTCAGATGCTTTCGGTTCAACCTCTGCGCAAAAGCTGTTCAAAGTTCAGCTTCCACTGGCATTGCCTACCTTAATGGCTGGTATTAACCAGACGATTATGCTGTCACTATCCATGGTTGTTATTGCTTCCATGATCGGTGCAGAAGGCATCGGTGCTGTTGTATACCGTGCTGTGACACAGCTGCAAATCGGTAAAGGTTTTGAAGCCGGCTTAGCTGTTGTCGTTCTGGCTATTGTGCTTGACCGTTTTACGCAAAACCTGTTTAAACCTACGCAAAAAGGCAAAAGCCGCGTATCCAGCAAGCAAAAAGTATGGATTACTTCTGCAGTTACAGCTGTCATTTTGATCGCTGGTGCTTCCCAATATTTTGTTGATACAGATCATTCCGCATCTGGCAAAGGTAACGCTGCTGCCAACCCGGTTGGCGAAGAAGTCGGTTACAAAATTATCGGTATTGATGCCGGGGCAGGCATTATGAAATCGACTGCCAAAGCAATTCAAGACTACAATTTGTCTGATTGGAAGCTGGTTGAAGGTTCCGGTGCAGCTATGACGGCCACACTGGACAAAGCCATTAAAGCGAAAAAACCGATCATTATTACGGGTTGGACTCCTCACTGGATGTTCAACAAGTATGATCTCAAATATTTGGAAGACCCTAAGAAGTCTTATGGTGAAGCCGAGGGGATTCATACGATTGCCCGTAAAGGCTTGCAACAGGATGCTCCTATCGCTTATGAGTTTCTAAAACGTTTCAAATGGACACCGGAAGATATGGGTGAAATGATGGTTGCCATTCAAGCCGGAACCAGTCCTGAACAAGCTGCCCAGGATTGGGCGGAGAAACATGCCGATAAGGTTCAGGAATGGACTAAAGGACTGCAACCTGTCAATGGCGACACGTTCAAGCTGAGTTATGTCGCTTGGGATTCCGAAATTGCCAGTACGAATTTGCTAAGTTATATTTTGGAGAACAAACTAGGTTACAAAGTAACCGCACTTCAAGTGGAAGCAGGTCCTATGTGGACGGGTGTCGCTAGTGGTGATGTAGATGCTTCACCGGCTGCATGGCTGCCGTTAACACATGCGGATTACTGGGCTAAATACAAGGATAAGCTCGACGATCTTGGGGCTAATATGAGCGGTGTTAAAACCGGATTGGTCGTTCCAGCTTACATGGATGTTAAATCGATTATTGATTTGCAGGATAACGGAGCCGAAGCGGCTCCGGCTTCCGCCACAACCGAGGACTTTGGCAAAGAGGTCGGTTACCGCATTGTCGGTACCGACCCTGGCGCCGGACTAATGAAGCTGACCGCTAAAGCTATTAATGACTATGGCTTATCCGACTGGAAGCTGCTTGAAAGCTCTGGAGCTGCTATGACCGCTACACTGGATAAAGCTATCAAAGCCAAGCAGCCTATCGTCGTAACAGGTTGGACTCCTCACTGGATGTTTAACAAATATGATTTGAAATACTTGAAAGATCCTAAAAAAGCGTACGGTGATAAGGAAGAAATTCATACAATCGCCCGCAAAGGTTTAAAGCAGGATGCTCCTGTGGCTTATGAATTTCTAAGCCGCTTTAAGTGGACTGCTGAAGATATGGGTGAAGTGATGATCGCGATTCAGGACGGTATTGCCCCACAGCAGGCTGCCAAGAACTGGGCTGATAAACATCCTGACAAGGTACAGGCATGGATCAAGGGCCTACAGCCCGTCAACGGTGATCCTTTGAAGCTGAGCTACGCTGCTTGGGATTCTGAAATTGCCAGTACGAACGTATTGAAATATGTATTGGAACAAAAATTGGGCTATAAAGTAACAGCCCTGCAAGTGGAAATCGGCCCGATGTGGACTGGCGTGGCCGGCGGAAGTGTAGATGCTACTGCTGCCGCTTGGCTTCCATTGACGCATGCTGATTATTGGGCTCAATACAAGGATAAGGTGGATGACATCGGAACCAGCATGACTGGCGTTATGTCCGGGCTTGTCGTTCCATCCTATGTGCCGATTGATTCTATCGAGGATCTTCAGCCGCCGCAATAATATTTTTTCCACTTTTAAACCATATGAACAAGCAAAAGGCAGATCAGGGTTTACCCCTGATCTGCCTCAGAGTGTCGAGAAAGTCCAGAGGACTTTTCGACAATTCTATTTTTATATGGGGAGACGCATCTTTTAAAACAAAAATCGATTTAAAACGATCTGAGGACCCTAGTTTTTAGACCACTAAGACAGTTTTAAACCCCCTGCAAAAAAACAGGGGGTTTCTCGACAGCCTGAGGCAGATCAGGGTTTACCCCTGATCTGCCTTTTTATGAGTTCCATATTTAAAGTTGCTCTCAGCCTTTTAGCGTGAATCCTTCTTGAGCTGGCACATCGGCATGCTGCCCTGTCGTCTGGTGCTGTCTAAAGAATAACGGATAGATCACAAAGGACACCAGCAGACTCACACAACCAATGACGCCTAGAGCGATCATATCTTTAAAGATGTAGGTGATATCCAGTCCTTTGAGCGTGATGTTCCGTACAGCATCCAGGTAATACGTCAGTGGCAATATTTCAGCAAGCCCCCGCAAGAAGCCGGGCATTGCCTCTAATGGCCACGTATAGCCTGACAGCATAAAGGAAGGAACAGCAATCAGCATCAGCGTTTGGGTCGCATCCACTCTGGTCTTGGAAAAGAGACTGAACAGGAAGCCTAATCCGCACAAGGCAAAGTTAAAGACCAGCGACACCAAAATTAACGGCAGTACCTGTCCCCTAAACGGAATATCAAAGCATAAAGCACTGATACTGAATACAGTCAGCACATTGAAAGCTCCCGCTGCATAATACGGTGCCAGTTTGGCAATAGCCAAACGCCAAGGGGTATTTCTCCATGCACCAAATCTTCCCCAAGTCCCTGCTTCCTTATCACGCGTGCAGGACAACGCGATACCAAGCAGCAAACACTGCTGGAGAGCCGCAGAGATAACCCCTAGTGGCATGAAAAGCTTATAATCATATACCGGGTTAAATAGCACTCTGGATCGGAACGGGATGGTAGTCAGCGTCGACGCGGCCTGATCGGCGTTCATTCCCTTTTGTTTCATGGAATTGACCGATACTCCAGCGCTCACGCTGCTAATGACCTGATTCGCAATCCGACTGGCACTATTGGAATACATCATATTACTGCCGTCAATCAGCGTGAGCACGGGTGGATTCTCCCCATGCTTAAGCCGAGTCGTAAAGTTGTCGGGAATGACGATTCCGACCTTAGCTTCCCCGGTCTCTACCTGACGGACAGCATCTTCCTGATTGGTCGCTTGCCGTGTAACGGCAAATGAGTCGGTCGAATCGAACGCCTGAATGATCTGGCGACTGAGCTGTGAATTATCTCCATCGTACACTGTGACAGGCATCTCGGTAATCCGCTGATGTGAATATAGGAAGCCGAATAGTATCGTATACACAATCGGCGTAATCAGCAGAATAGCCATAAAGCGGCGGTCCCGGAAGATGCTCAGCCATTCCTCGCGAAACACATCGCGGATACGAAGTCTTTCCTGTGAATCCTGCATATTACTGCGCCCCTTTGCCTGTAAACAGGACCGTGGAGCCTGTTGGAACCGAAGCAGCAAGGTCCGGCAATGCTACTTTAACACCGAAGGAACGGACATCCTTGTCACCGGAGCTTTGGCTCGGTTTTTGAATGGCAAAGTCAGCAGCCGATTCTAACAGAATGACTTTACCCTTCAGCTCCTTACCGCCAGACAGCAATTTAATTTGGACAGTATCCCCTGCTTGAAGGCCATTCAGAGACGTTTCAGGTACATAGAATTTAGCCCAACGTTGTGTCGAAGTTTCAATGGTATAGACCGGGAATCCTGCGCTAGCCATTTCACCTAAGCTAAGCGACTTGGATTTTACGATTCCATCTTCAGACGCATATAGCGTCGTGTAGCTCAAATAGGTCTGAGCCTCTTGAAGCGCGGCTTCCGCTTGGGCTACCTGAGCATTGGCACCTGCAACCGCAGATTGAGCCTGCTCAACTGTGGATTGCGCCGCCTTCACAGCAGATTGCGCTTGTTCTACCGAAGCCTGAGCAGCTTTGACATCTTCCTGTTGCACAGCAACTTTGCCCGCTCCTGCCTGTGCTTCCTTCACCGCAGCCAAGGCTTGACGGTATTGAGCTTCAGCCGCCGTAATTTCCTCCTTGCGGCTTCCCTCCCGTGCCATATCCAATTTTTGCGACTCTGCATTATACTTGGCCACTGCCTGTTGATGTTCCAATGTCGCTTGATCCAAAGATGCCTGGGTTGCTGCTCCGGCTTCTTGAAGCTTTTTGGCACGCTCCAGATTTTTAACGGTCAGGTCCAGCGTTTCCTTGGCTATCTTCACAGATACTTGCAATTGCTCAAGCTCCTGCGGTCTTGCCCCGCTCTTGAGCGCATCCAGTTTTGCCTTGGCGGCGTTCGCAGCCGCTTTGGCCTGTTCGATCTGGCTGGAGGATGCCTCAGCGGTCACACTGACCGATGTCGTACCTTGGCTCTTCTTGGCCTGAGCGGCGCTCACAGTAGCCTGTGCCTGACCTACGCCTGCTTGAGCCTGCAACACACTGGCTTTTGCTTTGGATACATTACTCTTAGCTGCCAGCAACGCCGCCTGTGCCTGCTTCACCTTATCTTCCAACTCGCGACTTTCCAGATGGGCTAATACCTGCCCCTTTTTAACCTGATCGCCTTCCTTGACGAGCATCTGGTCAATCCGTCCTGCCATTTTAAAGCTGGCATTGAGGGTATCCGACTCCACATAAGCCGTAGGTATGGAAGAAGACTGATCCGCAGACAAGCTGCTCCCACCCCGTGGGAAAGCAGTCAAGGCATAAATTCCTACCGCGATTAAAATAATAAGTACGACGTAAATCGTATATTTTTTAGCTTTCATGTTTTCATCACTCCATCTGTCTATTAATGTTGCATGCCCAATGCATTACACACAAATACTTCAATACTTTCTCGAACCTCTTGCAGATTCATCGTTTCGCCCCAAACCATGGACCGCATCGGAGCGAAAATGTAAATCCCAAATAAGCAATTGGCTGTTGTTTTGGCATCCAGCTTACTTGAAATTTTCCCATATAACTTACCGGAATCGATCTCCGCCTCCATAAAATCAAAGTAGTCTGCCAGCACCTGCCTAATATTAAAATGCTGTTCCTGTGAGACCCATCCCTTGCTAACCAGTAAACGGCAGAAATCCGGCTCTCTCCCAATGAACTCAATATGTACTTGGATCAGCTTGTGAACCCTCAGTTCTACCTGATCCATAGGAACCTGAGCCATCGCTTCACGGATATCCTGCACAAATCGCTCCATCCCCATCTTCAAAATGTAAATGTACAATTCTTGCTTGTTTTTAAAATTGTAGTACAGGGTTCCTTTGGCTATGCCACAAACCTTAGCAATTTCTTCCATGTTTGTTTCGTTAAATCCTCGTTCGGAAAAGGCTTTAAGTGCGCCGTTAAAAATAATTTCCTTCGTTTGCTGTTTCATGCTTCCTCCTTTTTTGAACTGACCGTCCAGTACAAAAATTATGTATTTATTATAAGCCCATCTTTAGTTACCCAGCAATAGGAAAAATGAAAATAATTCATTTTAGACATTTCGTCTAAACGCTTATTCTAAAAAATAAAAATGCAAAAACGGATCGAATAAGTGAGGGGGTCACTCATTCGATCCGCTATGTCATAAAATCGGATGATAAGGGGGCCATTCTACAGATTATCAACCGATTTTAAGGGAAGGCCGACTATTTTTTCACCGTTTGATTGTATTGCGCAATTTTGCCTGTAATTTCTTGTGCAGCTTGATCCAATGCCTGTTTTGGCTGTTGCTGGCCACTCAGAACGGCCTCGATTGCACCTTCGACGATTTGGCGCGCTTCTGGGAATACGCCCATCACTGCGCCCTGTGTAGCGGTGGATTGTGCCGATGCGTGCAATTGGTCAACCGCCGTCTGGAATTGCGGATATTTTACCATATTGTCTTTGAGTACCTTCTCGTCATAGGCTGCTTTCGTGATCGGGAAGTACCCGGTATTTACACTCCATTGTGCCTGTACAGCTGGGGAAGCGACGAATTTAATGAACTCCCACGCTGCCTTCTGTTGGGCTTCAGGTTTGTTGTTCATAATGTACAAACTCGCGCCGCCTACAACCACGCCGCCTTCTTTAGCTTCATTGGCTCTTGGCAGGAATCCGGTGCCTACTTCAAATTTATCGCCAACCTGCTCCACAATATTACGCAGCGAAGCGGTGGAATCCAGCGTCATCGCAATTTGTCCTGCGGAAAAAGCCTTTGCCGTATCGTCTGAGTTACGTCCCAGATTGGATACAACCTTTTCATCGATCATTTTCTTCCACCACGTCAGCGTTTTTACACCGGCATCCGAATTCAGCATGGATTCCGTTGCCGCTTGGTCACGACCATTGCCATTATTCACATAATCCGCGTTCTGATTGGCAAACAGTTGCTCCATAAACCAGCCGTAGATGGCAATGGAAGCACCGGATTTACCATCCTTGCTCAAGGCTTTTGCAGCCTTTTCGAACTCAGCATACGTTTTCGGAGGATTAGCTGGGTCAAGTCCTGCGGCTTTGAATGCATCCTTGTTATAGTATAGTATCGGGTTTGACGTATTGAACGGCATGGCGTTCAATTTACCATCAATCGTGTAGTATCGTGTAATATTCGGCTCTAGCTGCGACAGATCGAACTTGTCTGCATCAATAAATTGTTGTACAGGTGTGATCATTTTGGAGTCGATCATGAATTTACTACCGATTTCGTATACTTGAATGATGTCCGGGCCGCTGTTGGAACCAAGCGACGCTTTCAGCTTGTTCAAGCTATCATCATATTTGCCTTGATATACTGGCTCTACCTGAATGTCCTTATGACTGGCGTTAAAGTCAGCAGCGATCTGCTTGATTGCTTTTTCACCGTTACCGGACATCGAATGCCACCAAGTCAGCTTCACTGGAGAAGTCGCTGCTGCCCCATCACTACCATTACTCGGCTTCTCTGCAGCAGTATTATTGCTACAACCTGCTGCAACCACCATGGCAGTCAGAATAAGCAGGGTCAATGTACTTTTCAGACGAAAAAATCTCATAATCTCTCTTCTCTCCCTTTGATTAAATGATCTTGAATTGGCATTCTCTTGCGATATTCTTGTGTGTTGAAGCTCTGTATATGGGCTGCTTGCGCAGGTGTTGCTTTTCATTTGAAATATGTGATCAGCCTTTAAGCGCACCCGCTGCCATTCCACGTACCAACTGCTTTAGTCCAAAGATCAGCAGGAGCAGAGACGGTAAAATGACAAGTGCCGTACCCGCAAACACCAGATTCCATGAAGTCGATTCCTGAAATTCGAGCATGGATATTCCGATCTGTACCGTACGCATATTCTCACTATTGGTGATCAGTAAAGGCCAGAGGTACGAATTGTACATATTCAGGAAGGAATACACAGCCAGTGTTCCAAGCGCAGGGCGCGATAATGGAAGCACATGGAACACAAAGTAACGGATATGTCCGCACCCATCCATACGAGCCGCCTCAAACAGTTCCTTGGGAAGCTGGAGAAAAAATTGCCTTAACAGGAATGTTCCGAATGCCGTCGCCAGAAAAGGAACCGTCAATCCTTGATATGTATCAAGCCAGTTCCAGCTTCGTACCGTCAGGTAGTTTGGAATAATGGTCACTTCCCAAGGGATCATCATCGTCGCTACAAACATGCTGAAGATGAAGTTTTTTCCCTTGAATTCCATTTTGGCAAAGGCGTAGGCCGCCAAGCTGGCTGTAATCAACTGCCCAATCATCGTCAGACCCGAAATGAGAAATGTATTTCCAATAAAGGCTGCAATCGGAACAATTTCAAACACTTCAGTGAAATTTGCCATATGAAAAGAATGTGGAAGAAAGCTTGGTGGATAAGCGCTTGCTTCCTCCGGCGACATGACTGCCATAAAAAACGTATATATAACCGGATACAAAATGAGAGCAGCTGCAATCGTAAGCAGTACATACAGCAATGTTGAATTCAGGTGTCGTTTCATTGGTAATGCACCTTTCTTTCCACCCATTTGAACTGAATCATCGTGAGCAGCAGAATGACGGCAAACAAGACAATGGCCTGCGCGCTCCCCGTTCCAAACCGGAAATTAACGAAAGCCTCCTGATAGATGGAATACACGAATACATTCGTACTGTTCACCGGACCGCCTTTGGTCAAAATGTTAATTTGAGCAAAAGACTGGAAGGCCCCAATGATGGAGACTACTGTTACAAAAAAGATCGTCGGTGATAACAGTGGCAGGGAGATACGCCAGAACGTGACGAGCGGGCCAGCTCCGTCCATTTTGGCACTTTCATACATGTCATCTGGAATCCCTTGAAGTCCGCTCGATAAGATAATGTAATTGAAGCCAAGATTCATCCAGATGGTCATCATGGCTACTGAGAACAGCGCCCAATCCGGGCTGGTCAGCCACGGAACCGGATTAATATGTAGCAGGGAAAGCACATAGTTGAACATCCCCAGTGTCGGATGAAAAAGAAATTTCCAAATGACCGCAGATGAACCGACCGACAACACCATCGGCAGCGAAAAGGCAAACTGGAAGATACGCATTCCCCGCAATTTACTGTGTGTAAGTGCAGCCAGTACCAGCGCCAATAAAATACCTACTGGTACTGTTAACAGTGCAAACAGGAGTGTGACCTTAATTCCTTGTAGAAACAGTCCCGAACTGAAAAGTGTAGTAAAATTATCTAACCCCACATAAGCTGCAACGTTTCCTGCGGGATCTGTAGAATGCAAGCTGAGATATACGGACTTGATCATCGGGTAAAACATAAATACAGCAAACAAAATAAGCGATGGAGCCAAAAAGGTATACGCCAGCGCGTTTTCGCGCAATCTTTGAATTTTTAGCGAACCCGTGCGTATGCGGGCTTTAGACGAAGTCTGTTGCTGACTCCTCGTCCCCAGTCCCATAGATTTGTTAAGCTCACCCAAAACGGAGCGCCCCTTTCTTTTCAAACCAACCTCAGTAAGTGTATCGTTTTGATGTAAAGGGAACGTCAAATGGACTGGAGTAAAATGTTAATGTTTTTTCATTTTGTAAAAGCAACTCTCTATAGGTATAAGCACAAGGACATAGACTCCTGCATATAATGCATCATTACAGGGTATGGAGGTTAGAGGCGAATGCCATACAACACCGTCAATCCGCAAACTTTATATCAAGCTAGACCGGAATTACAGGCGGAACTCAAAAATATCCACGATCATTTGCATTATCAATTAAGCCCCTACATGAATCACACGGTTAGGGTGCAAACGATGGATCATCAAGTATATGAAGGAACGATTATTCACATCGATGCGGATCATTTGTATTTAAGAGTCCCTCAGCAATATCACTCACCCTTCTCAGGCACCACCCCTGATCGCTCCTATGCCTACAACAATGTCATTCTGCCGTTGGTGTTATATAATTTATTGGTTATAACTCTGTTGAGCTGACGCTCGATCCACATCTCTCTAATTAAAAGACAAAAAAACCTCCAAATTCTGTAAGGAGCCTTCTTGGCACATTACGAAGTTGGAGGTTTTAGTTATTTGTTTTTCATAATCATTAGTTCTCACAAGAGATACCTGCTTCTTGCTCTAGTACAGCTATAAACCTTTCTATACAATCTCCACTCGGCAGGTGGGTGAACACCTCGTTCACACCCTGATTGATCAGCGTGATGTTCCCCCTAGAATCCGACAAACCCTTATCCAGCTTAGCCAGTGAAATATGGTGATAATTGATGAACTTGACCCAAGGAGTACCCATAGTGCAGGAATAAAAGATGATTCGTTGGGATGTCACTGCCAGCATTCCATGATGCGATATCTTCTGGGAGCTCTGTTGCAAATCATATGTACACCCCATACATGATCGGATGTGTTCGCCCGCTTCTAACGTCATACTAATAGCTTGCAACTCTTTTTCATTTGTTTGCATCCCGTCTCATCTCCTGTTCGAAGTTCAGGAACGAGTCGCAGCTTCTTGACCTCAGATCAGCTTTTGCGGCTTGTCCCGTCGACCTCTTCATTTTTCGTCAGATTAAGACTCTCACGAACTGGACAATGACCTACCTCAACTGCACATTGAAACCAAGGATGGATATGTACAACTTAACATGGGTACAGAATGTTATCAACAAGCAAGCTATCACTCTTTTTCAGCATAACTCCGCAATCTGCGCATTGCTGAAGAAGCAATTAGATCTAATTTTAAGTGATTGGAATTGATGAATTTCAGAAACGAGGAATGGTATACGCTTCTTCTTGGCAAGCTAATGTGAGAATACGTTAGAACGGAGAAGAAGCCTTATGAAATACAACCGTTTGCTGTGCGCTGGAATCGCTGTTTCTTTACTGTGTATCAGCTCTTGTCCCACTCCATCTACCAATGCACAAGCCCCATCATCCGCCTCCCCCACTCCTACAAAGGGAAGGGCCTATTACGAAGAACGGGGCGACATTGTGTGGGAAGTTCCTACCCATCGTAAGCTTATCGCTCTCACATTCGATGACGGACCGGACGAAAGCAATACGCCTGCCATTTTGGATTTGCTTAAAGAGTACAATGCTAAAGCGACCTTTTTTGTCGTCGGCAGCCGTGTAGAAAAGCTTCCTGATATTGTGAAACGAGAACGAGCAGAAGGGCATGAAGTAGGCAATCATACCTTTTATCATTCATCTTTTCAGTATATTTCCCGTAACAAAGCTCTGACAGAATTAGATCAAGGCCAAGCGAGCATCGTTCAAGCAACTGGTGCGGGAACCCATCTTTTTAGGCCCCCCGGCGGCTCCTATACCGATTCGTTAGTCAAGCTCTCCAAAGAGAAGGGACTGAAAATTATTTTATGGTCCTGGCATCAGGACACCCTGGATTGGCGAAAACCAGGCATACACCGTATCGCTAATAGGGTGCTTCGCAACGCCCGTAATGGCGACATTGTCCTGATGCACGATTATGTACATCAAAGTACACAAACCGTCGAAGCCCTGAAAATCATTTTACCGGAGCTCAAGAAGAAAGGGTTTACCTTCGTCACGGTATCCGAATTACTCTCTAATCGGGAGAAACCGGATGGGCTCATTGAAGTGAATAAGTAAAAGAGAGCAATAAAACTCCGTCAATTATTTGTTGACGGAGTTTTATACATGAGGATTTTGCGAAAACTCAATAAGGAACTGATAATTCTCCGGATAATGTGTTGTTAACGAATGACTCAGAGAATGTACGGTAAGGCTGGCTTGAACTTTAAAGAAGCCTATTACATCCTATTGCTATTTTCATTTGCTAGCTGTACCTTTCAGTCCAACGTTTTGGAGGCTAGCCATTGCATCATCGTTATTTTCTTTCCGTTAATCACCTTCGATACTTCGTTGTTATAGACGTAAATCCAAGACCAGTGGCCATTGTATTCATACGGTATTTGGTCGCTCTTTTTGTACAAACCAGAGGTATCTACTACGTTATCAAATAACGACATATGAACATCCTTTGCTCCAGCATTCACTAAACGGTTGTAGGTCGGAACCGTATAATCGTTCGGCGGAACCACGGTGTCGGTTTTGGCAGCCACAAACCAGATCGGCAGGTCCTTCATTTCGTTAATCTGTTCATCGGTTATAAGGCTGTCCTTCAAGGCTTCACAGGCCACCACAGCGGCTGCAAAATAGTCTTTATAATCACGGATCATCAGCATAGTCATGTAACCGCCGTTGGAGTCTCCGCCAATGTAGATTCGATCTGTATCAATGTCTTTGTTCTTGGCCACGTACTCCTTAATTAAGGACATCAATGCTTGCTCGTATTTGGAGGTGCCGTCTCCGAAGCCTGTAAAACCATCCATCCAGTAGGTTGGAGTCTGAGGTGCCAGCACATAAGCCCCTTCAAAATAGGCTTGAATATCTTTAGATGCAAAATTCGCTGCATTATTTCCGGAAATCGGAATCGTCGGATCTGTACCTCCCTCACCCATACCATGCAGCCAGATCACCAAGGGGTTTTTCACTTTGTCTTTTGACGGTGCATAGTCCGCATAGGTTAAAGTAATCCCGTCAAAAGTAGCTTTGCCGGTTGCAAATTGATCAACTAGCTTCCGTATCTGACCTGCGGAAGTATCAATTTTCAAGCCGGAAATCGTTCCTGATGTGGTTTTAATAGCTTTTTGCTGCGTGATTGTGTATTTGTTATCATTCCATGCGTTAAACCCGGAACCTGCCGCATCATAATGAATAGCTGAGCTTAGTGTTAAGGCTGGGCCGACTTCCATTTCTAATACCACATAGCTTCCGGTTTTATTTACAGGGTTGCCACTTTTGTCCGATACATAGGCCTTGGTGACTTTCCGGTTGCCACTCTCAATAAAGGGATTTACCAGCCTATTGTCGCTTCTTCCCACATGCACCTTAAATGTATCCTTTGTTATCGCATCTTTAGGTACTGGCTTACCCAGGTTAACAATGATCTTCGTAATGGCTGCTCCCCAATCCTTAACCTCCGCAACCGTCCGGTACGAGGTGGGCTGTATCTTTACATCCTTGGCCCATGCACCGGAATTGAAAGCAAGGGTCGTACCGATAGCTAAAGTGAATAACATAGTTGTTTTAGCAGCCTTTTGAAACCGTTTAAACATGATGTCTTACCTCCCGGGTCCATTAATAAAACGCTTACATTATTTATTTTAATGATTTTTTTATTTGTATCCTGTCTTTTATTAGCCTATTTCAGGTCAATTACTGACTCCTTGCTCCAGAATACCTCTTGTTCTCTTTTCGATATTGATGCGGTGTTGCCTGATAAACCTTTTTAAATACCCTGGCAAAAGACTTCTCGTTCGGAAATCCATGCTCCAGCGCAATTTGTATGATGGAATGATCCGTATTCATGAGAACTCGAAAAGATCTCTCCAGACGGATGGCATTGATATATTGAAATAAGGTCATCCCTACATGCTTCACAAAAAAACGGGACAAATATTCGGGAGACAACCCAAAAACCTGAGCTATGGAATACAAGGATAAACTTTGATCGTAATTCTTTTTGATATAATCGGTTATCAACGTCAGCCGCTCCAAATATTTATCGGAGTTAAAGCCACGGATAGATTCATGATCCATTTTAAAATGCATTAATAACAGATACACCAGTTTATAAGATAATGACGTTAAATGGATATGTGCTAAAGGATCATTATGCTGGTTGAGATAAGCCGCAAATAAGGTGTTTAATAAGTCACGCAGCTCCGCAAAATGCTGTAATCTCTGCTCGTTAGTTTCGAAAATGGAAATACAGTCAAATGAAATGGGATTGCTGCCGTTAACAAATTCAGAAGGAATCAGAACCGTTATAGCCTCTCTTCCTTGTCCCTTAGCCACAGAAAAGGAATGAATAGCATTCGAATTAATGAGCACAATGTCTCCTTCTTTGGAGCTATAACTGGCGCCATCAATATAGATATTATCGATTTTCCCTGAAAGCACATAGGATATTTCGATGCTATCGTGCCAATGCCTAGGTATGTACGCTGGTTCATTGGAGGAATGAACTATAATTTTTAACGGAAAATGATTGTCTGCCTGGACCAGCTCATATTTGTATTCCAAGTTTGTCGCTCCTCTCAGATGTGAACTCATAAATAGAAGAAAATGGCTTCAGCAGAGTGCCGAAACCACTTGTATTTAACCTTCCTCTCTCTATAAACAAAAAAACCTAAGTATAACAAAATACATAAGATCCTTAGATCTTAACATTTTGTTCCTTAGGTTTTGCCTGCGTAACAGTAACAATCCTAGTGCTATTCATTTAATTAAGCTAAGTATATAGCGGGTTGAAAATCATGTCAACGCTTTCATTTAAGGCGTAATGAAACGATAAAACCTTATAGATCATGTGTAAGTCTATATATAACACTGCAATTTGGATCATTATAAAAGGCTGATTATGAGAGTGTCCATAATCAGCCTTTTGTTTTACACTATGTGGTCAAACAGGGCGTCTAATCATAGAAGCCCTTGATGCATAAGGTTTTTTCAACCTATTACATCATGCCGCCCATCTTTGATTTACTCTCACAGAGGAACGTCGTAAAACTTATCTTCTATTGTATAGCTTGTTTGGGCTTATCTTCAGAAAGTTTTATTCGTCTACATCCGCCCTCAGAACTGGCCTTGTGAATCTGGTGGAGTTAAAGGGAGTGCTAGTTGTGTCTCATCTATTATTTTGAACAAGCATTGTATTGAAGAGCCAGCGAAAATTCCATCTGAAATACTGAGCTAGATGCCAATCTTCATAGCCATTTAATACACCTTCATTTAACCAGTAAGACTCTGGTTTTCCGCTCGTCACAGCTTCAGACACATAAGCGATCGTTTTTTCTAAAAAGCGAATGACATCTAGGATTTTATCTGGAGTGGACACATCTCCATGCCCGGGAATGACAGTATCTATCTTCAGATCTCTTTGAATGCGTCTAAGGATGCGTATCCAAGCGTAGGGATTACCGTATGGCATGACCGGAATCGTCTTGTTGGTTATTAAATCACCAGCAATCAAGGTTCGTTCTTCAGGCACGTAAATAACGGCATCGCTTAAAGAATGGCCGCCTCCGTAAGATAAAACTTCGACAGTGCGTTTTGCTCCTTTTATAACTAGTTTATCGTCAAAAGTTATCGTGGGTATCACCCTACGAAGGGAAGGGACAGCATCATACAGGGCTCTCTGCACGGAAAGATCATAGCCGATTTCGGTTAACATGTGCGGATTTTTTTCTTGTGAACGTACTTGATGTAGGCTATTTATTAACTTCTGAATGTTTTGTTGCATTAGATCAATATTCACTTTACCCATTTCAGATAGCAAATCTCTTGTCCAAACGGTAGATATAAAATCACTTTCCATGAATTCCTGATTGCCGTTGACGTGATCTCCATGGAAATGAGTATTGATCACATATTTAATTGGTTTATTCGTTAATTGTTCTGCGGTTTGACGTAACAAAGCACCAGAATGCGGTAGGTTGGTTGTGTCCACAACAACGGTCAAATCCCCAATGTCAATAATTGCTGCATTCCCCAGCGAACCACTACCAGGTACCGAAATAGCACCCCAGATACCTTCCGCTGCTTGTTGAATCGTGAAATATTTGTTGTTCATTGTTTATGCCTCCATCAAAATAAGTTTGACACCATTTCCTTTTATCTTTAGTTTTTTTATGTTTCATGTATATCAATTAGCAACTTTAGCTTACAAGTTAGAGTCAACTAGAAATCAAGCACAAATTTTGAAATGAAGTTAGAGGTGCAATATCGACTTCGAGTTGACTTAAATAGTTTTAAATTTTGGTTTAGAAAAAAGGAGTGACATAAAAAACAATGCTTACTATAAGTCAAGTATCAGAAAGAACGGGGCTAACTCCTTATACGATTCGCTATTATGAAAAAATTGGAGTGCTACAGGAACCAAATCGAAGAAATGGAAGGACACGCATTTATACCGAAAGTGAGGTTTCATATATACAATGTTTAATTAGATTAAAAAAATTGGGATTGTCGCTTGAGGAGATTACGGAATTTACTCGTGACGGATGTGTACTGGATAAAATTCAAAAAGGGGAAGAAGTTGCTAATTTTACTCCTGCCTTACACCTACGGATAGAAATTCTGGAAAAACATCTGGTGGAACTGGAATCCAAGCGGCAGGAACTTGAGTGCATGATTTCCCTTGCTAACGAGAAGATAGCCCTGTACCAAAAACTTACGAAAGACGATATAGTAATATAGAAGACCTGGTTCACCACCAGCATATACGATGGCAACAGAATTGATTGAACTAACGGGAAACGTTAGTTCAATCAATTAGCGATAGTCTAGGGCTTTATTTTCCCGTCCTAGGCTACCATTGTTTCTTTTGTTGTAGTTATCAACGAACATTTAAAAAGTAGACTCATACCAGTTACCCAGTTGAGCCCTTTACATCTACTCTAAATTCAAACTGATTCCTCATGAAAAAAGTTCCGTTAATCTTAACCGACTCCGGTGTAATATTCTCCACTGCTCCACTGTAATCCACAATATCTATCAAACCCTCGTTCAACGGCTGAACCATATATATTCTTGCCTGGCTTAATGCAGCAGCAAATAGTTCTAAATCCGATTTTAACACTTTATATGTATGCTTCATGCTGATCACCTCGGTCATTCATTCGATGAATGATCTGAGAAATCCTTCAATAAAATATTCCCCTGCCGACAAAACCAAACAAGCGCATAGGCTATTACCAAATACGCTTGTTGGGCTCTACTTTTTACCATCCTTAAAAAAATGAGTCAAGTCAAGTGAAGTAGTATTATCCAACAATTCTTTTCACAAAATTAAATCCAACACGCTTTAGTAATTATGACCAACAGGATAAAGAGCACCAAAATTGCACCCGTCGATGTGAAAGGACAAAAATGTTTGGCCTTATGCTCATGTCCACATTCACTTACATGAACTCCTCCTTTTTTTAAGTTACGGTATATAGTATGTGTCCTTAAAGAAATTGACAGGGCTAAACAGCAAATCAAAAAACATCCAACCAGCTTAGCCAGCAGGGTGTCATCGATGCTTTCGTATGTGTTGTTATAAGCGTAATTCATTTGGTCTATTTTGTGAATATATAGAAAAATATTCCTAGTACTGATAGACTATCTTAAAATAAAACTGAGGTGAATAATCGAATGTCAATATCGTTTAAAAAATATGTATTGCAATTTTTACAGTAATCATTTTTTGTTCATTCGTTCTTCCTGGCGTATATGCTCAAAAACCTTACGAAAATTACACTACTATAGGTGATTGGATGCTAGGCTCCGCCTTTTCCGATCTACAACCAAAGTTCAAAAACATGAAAATAGAAACGGAATATTATCAGATCGCATACAGTGGAAATGTTGCTTTTTTTATAACAATCAGTACCTTCATTTCCATAAGGGAATTCTTGAATATGTAGGTGTTTACCAAAAGGGAAAAGATATCAAACGCAAGGTCGTGGTGGGTGATACAGTAAAAAAAGTTGTGGAAAATCTAGGCAATCCATTGACTCAAATGAACGCATCCGAATCAATTTATTATTCTTATGGTACTGATTATACCGATCCTGAGTTAACGGTAGAGATCAAAAACGGAAAAGTTTTCTCCGTCCAGCTAGAAAAATTCACAGAAGGGTTCCCGGACGAAAACAGGGCAGTTCAATACTATCTGAATAAAAACAAAGATAAATTAGTTTCACAAAATGATTGAACCCCGGAGCAATCCAGGGTTTTAATATTCCGTATAGTACCTATTAGCGCTTCCTGGGGGCGTTGGCGGCGTAGTAACCTTTGGATCTCTATCCCAGTCCTCCAGGATTACAATGTGTCGCGTGTCCGTTTTGTTTTCACACAAGAGAAGATATAGTTATCCTGCTCCAAGGCTAGCAAACCCGCCTTTATGTCCTCTGTACGCCTCCCTGTCTTAATCTCCAGATCTAACATATCACGGCGGCCTGCTGAAAAGTTGTAGACTGAACGGCGACGTTAAGCTAACGGGCAGGATAGTTCCAACATTCTTGTATTTACAAACTCAATAGGTATTTGGTAAAATTAAACAAATGCAATGACGAGAAGAGTAAATAAGGTTTACTTTAACAGAGAACTCTGGTAGCTGAAAAGGAGTAAAGGAGATCTTATTGAATCAAGTCTCTGAGCATCACATCGAAACTTGAACTAGTTCGGGGGATGGTGTGACAGGAGCTCCTGTTACAGAGCTAGAGTATAAGTATGTGTTGGCATGCCGTACTCGATGAGGCTAATCTGAAGACAGATTAGCGAACTGGGGTGGTACCACGACGAGATCTCGTCCCCAAGACTTCGTTCTTGGAGGTGGGATTTTTTATCTTTTTGGAGAAGTAGAAAGCCAATTAGCATTAATAATCATGGGGAGGCCTTTCAAGCAAAATGAAGGTTATTATGGAAAGGAGATATGAATCCAATGATGAAAGCTTATTTGAAATATTTCTTATACATCCTTAATCACAAATTGAATGTTCTCATTGAATGTTGGAAGGAAGGCTTGTATATTCAGGGGATTATTCATGATTGGTCGAAATTTTCACCGGCTGAGTTCTTTCCCTACGCAAAAAAATTTCACTCTGGAAAACCTTTGAATTTAGAAGATGAGTTGAATTGGAAATACGCATGGCTTCGTCACCAACGTAAAAACAAGCATCATTGGGAATATTGGGTTGTTAATCCCGACACCAAAGAGGTATTACCCATGCCGAGGAAGTATGTCGTCGAGATGGTATGTGATTGGCGCTCCTTTTCAAGGAGATGGGGGAGAAAGGTAAAAGAATCTACCCTAAACCTTACAGATAGCATAGTTGTTCATCCTGCAACGAAAAGAGAACTTGAGCTTCTAACATCCCTCAAGGGAAAGATAAACCATTGAGCTCCCTCGAAGTGATTAAGTTTTCTCACTCAAACTCATGAATTCGCAGGATTTCACCTTTAGTTTAGCGC
>NZ_JANAVN010000017.1:0-139174 GCF_024213565.1 Paenibacillus sp. Lou8.1 | reverse complement strand
GTATCCTACTTTGGCTGCTCTACGGAAGAAGAATTGGAGCTTGTACCTATAGGAAAGCCCATAGATAACATTAAGTTATATGTTGTGAGTAAGGAAAAGGGCCTGCAGCCGATAGGAGTAGCGGGAGAACTATGTATAGCAGGGGATGGACTGGCAAGAGGGTACTTGAACAGACCGGAACTTACAGAAGAAAAATTCGCAGCAAACCCATTCGCACCGGGTGAAAGGATGTACAGGACAGGTGACCTGGCAAGGTGGCTGCCTGACGGCAACCTAGAATACCTGGGCAGGATCGACCATCAGGTAAAGATAAGAGGCTACAGGATAGAACTGGGTGAAATAGAGAACCGGTTATTAAAGCATGAAACAATAAAAGAAGCAGTGGTATTGGACAAAGAAGGAGCTGACGGAAATAAGTATCTTTGTGCGTACGTCGTACCGGATCAAGAAATAACCGTACAGGGGATGAGGGAACACTTGTCAAAAGAGCTCCCGGACTACATGATCCCTTCTTACTTTATGCAGATGGAAAAGCTGCCATTGACCCCTAATGGAAAAATAGACAGGAAAGCATTGCCCGAGCCTGACGGAAGTATGAGTACGGGAACAGAATATGTAGCGCCGCGGAATGAAGTGGAAGAGAAACTGGTTGAAATATGGCAGGAAGTGCTTGGAGCAAAACAGGTAGGAATAAGGGACAACTTCTTTAAAATAGGCGGAGATTCTATACGTGCAATATCATTAGTCAGCACAATATGCAAAAAGTTGGATATAAACATCCAAATCAGGGATATATACATGAATCCTGATATTGAGAGATTGTCTGCATTCTTAAAAGTAAAAGATACGGAAGCTTTTAACAGTAAGATGGGTAAAGCAAGGGAAGAACTGGAGTTATTTAAACAGCGAATATTGATGAATGAAACTCTCTCAGAAAAGTTACCTTCGGACATGGAAGATATATATCCGATGAGTCACATAGAGCTGGGTATGATTTATCATTCCAAAAAAGACTATGAAAATGCAGTTTATCATGACCAATTTGCATTTCATCTGAATGACAAAGACTTTGATTTCCCAGCATTTAAAGAAGCGATGCTTCTAATGACGTCAAAACATGATATTTTAAGGACGGTTTTTAATTTAGAGGATTTTGAAACTCCTGTGCAAATTGTTTACAAGGGCAGTAGTCTTGATATTGAGCAGATAGATATCATGAATTTTAGCAGGACAGGGCAGGTTGAGTATATAAACAAATATTTGGAAAATGACAGAGCGAATCCGTTTGATATATCAAAGCCCCTTTGGAGGATAAGAATATTCAAACTTGACGCAAACCATATTTGTCTGGTTCTGATATTCCACCATGCTATCCTGGATGGCTGGAGTGTTGCTTCATTGATTACGGAAGTTTCAAACCTATACTCTAAGCTTAAGCAAGAAAAAGATTATATACCAACACGGCTTAAATGCAGCTATAAAGATTATATAGCAGACCAAATGACAATTAAGGACAACCAGGAAGTAATTAATTATTGGAGAGAGGAATTAAGTGAATATAAAAGGTTGAATATGCCTGCAAATATTCATGGAAAAACAAAAAAATCTTATAAAGTAGACCATGTAACACGCCATTTAAGTCAGGAATTTTTAGGTGATTTAAGAAGTACTGCCAGAAGATATGATGTAAGCTTAAAGACACTTTGCTTTGCTGCATACACTTATATGCTCAATATGCTTTCATACGAGGATGACTTTGTCGTAGGTTTGGTAGAAAATAACAGACCTGTATGCGAAGATGGAGATAAGATGCTGGGGTGCTTCTTAAATACGGTTCCCGTCAAAATGTGTTTTGATAAAATCGATATATGGGAGGAATTGATAAAAGTTGCAGAAAAGAAATTAATAAACTTAAAGCTTTATGGAAGACTGCCTTTATTTGAGATCATAAATATCCTGGGCGGAAAAGAAAACAAAGAGGAAAATCCTTTATTTGATACCATATTCAATTATGTGGATTTTCATATATATAACGAGATAATAAACAAAGAAATCGGTGATGTTAAAGATAGAATTTCAGTTGATGAATATGAAGCAACCAATACAAGTCTTGACTTTACAGTAAGTAATACATTCGATGATCTTAATATAAGCTTGATCTACTCGGACAAAGTATTGGAAAGAAAACAGGCAGAAGAGTGTATAGACTATTTTATTAATATTTTAAATATGTTTATCCATAACCCCAAAGGGTCAGTTGACAAGCTTATTATATTAAGTCATGAAGAAAGAAAGCAGTTGCTGATAGACTTTAATGATACTAAGAAAGACTATCCGCAGGACAAAACCATACATGAGCTGTTTGCTGAGCAGGTGGAAAGGACACCTGACAACATAGCTGTGGTATATGAAGACAAGCACTTGACTTACAGGGAATTGAACGGAAAGGCAAATCATTTGGCCAGAGTATTGAGGAACAAAGGGGTAAAGCCTGACCGTATTGTAGGAATTATGGCCGAACGTTCATTTGAGATGATTGTGGGGATATTTGCCATATTGAAAGCTGGAGGGGCGTATCTGCCGATAGATCCTAATTATCCTGATACAAGGATAAAGTATTTGTTGGACGATAGTGGTTCCCAGATCCTTTTGACCTCCAGGACCTTTATGGAAAATAAGCAGATTGATGCGGATATTATATATCTGGAGGAAGAATATTTAAATGAAGAGAACTCAAAGCTTGAAAATGTAAACAAACCCTCGGACCTTGCGTACGTCATTTATACATCAGGTTCGACAGGGAAGCCCAAAGGTGGAATGATTGAGCATACTAGCGTTGTAAACATAATTACAGCCCTCCAGGCCATGTATCCGCTTAAAGCGGAAGACGCTTTTCTATTTAAAACAACTTATACCTTTGACGTATCCGTAGCTGAGATATTTGGCTGGTTCCTCAACGGAGGAAAGCTTGTAATATCACGCCAAGGTGTGGAAAAGGAAGCTATGGAGTTAGTAGAGGTAATAAACAAGCATAAGATAACCCATGTAAACTTTGTACCATCAATGCTGAATATAATGGTACAGACTTTAAAAGATAATGGTATAAAACTGCCATCAACTCTCAGGTATATTTTTGCTGCTGGAGAAGCGCTGCCCAAAAAGCTTGTCCATGAGCTTTTCGATGTCTCAGAGAACACATCTCTGGAAAATATCTATGGGCCTACAGAGTCCACGATATATGCAGCGGGTTACAGTATAACAAAGAAAATAGCAGAAGAACTTATAACAGTACCTATAGGGAAAGCTTTACAGAATGTATACCTTTATATACTGGACAAGCACAACCAATTAACTCCTGTAGGAGTGGCCGGTGAACTTGTGATAGGTGGAAGCGGTCTTGCAAGGGGCTATTTGAATAGACCTGAACTGACAGCAGAAAAATTTGTACCTAACCCGTTTATTCCCGGCGAAAAAGTGTACCGCACAGGGGACTTAGTAAGGCGGCTTCCTGATGGGAACATCGAATTCATGGGCAGGATCGACCACCAGGTAAAGATAAGAGGCTTTAGAATAGAGCTTGGAGAAATTGAAGCACATCTGGTGAAGCACACTGCTATTAAGGAAGCAGTGGTTATTGCAAAGGAAGAGCAGCAAGGGAAGAAGTACCTGTGTGCATATATTGTAGGGGAAAATGAATTGACCATTTCCGAGCTAAGGGAGCATCTCTTAAACGAACTACCTGACTACATGGTACCAGCATATTTCATGAATCTGGAACAGCTGCCATTTAATGCCAACGGTAAAATTGATCGGAAAGCATTGCCTGAACCACAGGGGAATATTAATACCGGAGTAGAGCATGTAGTTCCTAGAAACGAAAGAGAAGAAATACTGGCCAAAGTATGGGAAGACGTACTAAAAACTGAAAACATCGGGGTAAAAGATAATTTCTTCAGCCTTGGAGGAGACTCAATAAAAGCCATACAGGTAATGTCGCGTCTTAACGTCCATGGGCTAAAGCTTGAAATGCGGGACTTATTCAAACATCCTGTAATTGAGGAACTCGTCGAATATATACAATCTACAAGCCGAAGAATTCATCAAGGCCCGGTAGAAGGCATAGTACCGATAACACCTATACAAAGATGGTTGTATAAACAAGACAGCAAGGATATCCATCATTTTAATCAGGAAATAATGATATATGGGCGTAACGGATTTGAAGAAGCTATTATTCGAAAAGTATTGTCAAAGCTTGTAGAGCACCACGATATTTTTAGAACAGTGGTAAAAATAGAGGATCAAAATATACTCCAATACAACAAAAACCTTGAAGGTGAACATTTTTCATTGGAAATTGTAGACCTTAGGGACAGCTATAATTACCGGGAAAAAATAGAGCTGGAAGCGTCGAGGATTCAGAGGAGCATGGACTTGTATAACGGTCCTTTAGTTAAGGTTGGTCTGTTTAAGACTAAAGAAGGGGACCACCTGCTAATAGCTATTCACCACCTTGTAGTTGATGGGGTATCGTGGAGAATCATACTGGAAGATTTGGACATAGGATACAGACAGGCGCTAAACAATGATGAAATAAAATTCAGCAACAAGACCGACTCTTTCAAAGATTGGGCACAGAGGCTTGATGAGTATGCCAATAGCCCTGAACTATTAAAAGAAATAAATTACTGGACCAATTTGGAAAAAACTGAAACAATACCGCTTCCAAAAGACCGAGAGATTGAAGAAAGAAGGTATATGAATAACAATAGCGTCAAGATCGAGCTGAGTATTGAAGAGACTGAGAAGATGCTAAAGCGGGTAAACCATGCTTATAACACAGAAGTAAACGACATATTGCTTACCGCCTTGGGATTAGCAGTGAGGGAATGGACCGGAAATGATAAGGTTCTGATCAGTCTGGAGGGGCACGGCAGGGAGGAAATCATTAAAGACATTGACATAAGCAGGACCGTGGGATGGTTCACCACCCAGTATCCCGTGGTGTTAGATGTCAGCGGACAACTCGATATTTCCCGCATGATCAAATCGGTAAAAGAAAACATCAGGCAGATACCTAACAAAGGGATAGGTTACGGCATACTAAAATATCTTACCTTGCCGGAAAACAAAGCCGATTTAAACTTTAATCTAAACCCTGAAATAAGCTTCAATTACCTCGGTCAATTCAACCAGGATAATGTAGACAATTTATTTGGAGTGTCTGATATTCCTGCCGGAGAGTCTACAGGACCAAACTATAAAAGTGAGTATTGTATTGATATTAACGGCGGAACTGTAGAAGGCGGGAAGCTGGAATTAAACTTTAGCTACAACCAGGGCGAGTATGAGAAGAGTACTATTGAAGGGGTAGCGGTGAGTTTTAAAAAGCATTTAGTAAACATAATAACCCATTGTGCAGAAATGGACTATTCAGAAGCTACACTCAGTGATTTTACAGTAGACGATCTGAATATGGATGAGTTTGAAGACGTATTGAATAACTTCGAATAAAAAGAGTTTGTATTTAAGGAGGAGTACTTATGAGTGATTTGAAGAAACAAAACATAAAAGATATGTACCGGCTCACTCCTATGCAGCAAGGGATATTGTACCACTATATGATGGATAAAAATTCAGACGCCTACTTTGAGCAGATATCACTTTCTATAAAAGGCATCCTGGACATTGATTGTGTTGAAAAGAGCGTTAATATCATTATTGAAAAGTATGACGCTTTGAGAACAATTTTTTTGTATGAAAATGTAGCCAAGCCCTTACAAGTAGTCATGAAGGAAAGAAAGCTGTCTGTCAGCTATGAGGATATTACCTCCCTTGCCGAAGAACTAAGGGATAGGTATATAGAAGAATACAGGGTTAAAGACAGAAAAAAGGGCTTTGACTTATCAAGGGATATTTTAACAAGATTAAGTGTAATTAAAACAGGCTACCAATCTTATAACATGGTATGGAGCTTTCATCACATCATTATTGATGGGTGGAGTCTCGCAAATATATTTAGAGAATTTATGGAAAACTATGAAGCCCTGATGAATAGCCGGGAGCCGGAGTCAGGAAAGGTATATCCTTACAGCCGCTATATCAAATGGTTGGAAGGCAGAAATCAGAACGAGGCCGCAGATTACTGGGAAACCTATCTTAAAGGTTACGAGCATCAGACAGTCCTTCCCCAAAACGGCAGGTCTGCAAGTGATGATTTCAGGATTGAAGAAACGGAGTTTAAAATATCTGAACAAATAACTAGCGATCTTGAGAAGTTTGCAGCCAAAAACAATACAACCATGAGTACCATTATAAAGACCATATGGGGGATATTATTACAGCGGTATAACAATACCGATGATGTGGTGTTTGGTGAGGTGGTATCGGGAAGGCCTCATGAAATACAGGGAATTGAGAGCATGGTGGGTTTATTTATAAATACCGTTGCAGTAAGGGTGAGTTGTGATGAGGATAAAACTTTTACCGAACTGATCAAAGAGATGCAGCAATCGGTGCTTGAATCTGACCGGTACAGTTTCTATCCTCTGGCGGATGTGCAGTCAAAAACATGCTTGAAAGATGCCTTGATACATCATGTCATGGCTTTTGAAAATTACCCTATGGATGAAGCGGTTAATGCTTCATCCAGTAATGGCATTTTAAATGTAGTTGGAATGGAAATATTCGAGCAGACGAATTATGATTTTGGGATACTCGTTGATGGCGGTAAGGAATTATCTATTAAATTCAGTTACAACTCACTGGTATATGATGGTAATTTCATAGAAAAAATCAAGGGACATTTTCAGTCGGTAATAGAAATTGTAACCGATAATCCCGATATGCATATTAGGAATATTGATATACTCACCGAAGTGGAAAAGAAAGAAATAGTACACTGCTTCAATAATACAACGGAGGAATACCACAGGGAAAAGACCATTCACCAACTATTTGAGGAACAAGCGGTGAAGACACCTGACAATGCGGCAGTGGTGTTTGAGGGTAAGCAGCTAACCTATAGGGAACTCAATGAGAAGTCAAATCAGCTTGCAAGAGTGTTGAGGGATAAGGGAGTTAAACCAGACAGCATAGTGGGTATTATGGTAGAACGCTCACTGGAGATGGTCATAGGTATATTTGGCATACTTAAAGCCGGAGGGGCATATATGCCTATAGATCCTGACTACCCTAAGGCAAGAATCGAATATTTACTCGAGGACAGCGAGATAGGGGTGCTGATTTCCCAAAAGCAATTCCTGGAGAAAGTGGAGTTTTACGGGAAGTATATAGACATAGAAGATGAAAGCCTTTATGCCGGAAACCCTATGAACCTGGAAGTGGTATGTTCACCGCAAAATTTGGCATATATCATTTATACATCTGGGTCTACAGGAAAACCTAAAGGGGTTATGGTAGAACATAAAGGGGTAGCAAATCTGGAGGCGTTTTTCAAGACCCGCTTAAATGTAAGTGAAAGCGATAGGATTATTCAATTTGCATCAATTTCATTCGACGCTGCAGTTTGGGAAATATTTATGGGACTATTGGCAGGAGCAACACTATATATATCTTCAGGCGATATTATCAATGACTATCGAAGATTTGAAGAATACCTAAATGAAAATGAGATAACTATTGCTACTTTACCACCTCCGTATCTGGCAAATCTGGACCCGGAAAAAGTAACTTCCTTAAAGAAGGTAATTGCAGCAGGTTCGGCTTCCACTCTCGAACTTTTAAAGAAATGGAGCAACAGGATTTCATATATAAATGCTTATGGACCTACTGAGACAACCGTATGTGCAACGGTATGGAAAGCAGATGATTGTGAGACGGCCGATAAGTCGGTACCTATTGGTAAACCTATTACCAATACCCGGGTGTTTATAGTTGATGAAAACAATAATCTTAAGCCCATAGGTGTTGAGGGTGAACTCTGTGTTTCCGGGGCAGGATTGGCGAGAGGATACTTGAAAAAACCGGAACTTACCAGGGAAAAGTTTGTACCGAACCCATTTATGCCTGGAGAACTGATGTATAAAACAGGAGATCTTGCAAAGTGGCTTCCTGACGGGAATATTGCATTTGCCGGCAGAAAAGACCACCAGGTTAAAATAAGAGGGTATAGAATCGAGCTTGAGGAAATAGAAGCAGCCCTTTTGAAGCATGCTGATATAAATGAGGCGGTGGTCATTGACCGGAAGGATTCAAGTGTAGGCAGGTATCTTTGCGCTTATATAGTGTCTGACCGAGAAGTGACAGTGACCGAAATAAGGGAGCTTATATCTAAAGAGCTGCCCGATTATATGATTCCATCCTATTTTATGAGGATAGCAAAAGTACCGTTAACCATAAATGGAAAATTGGACAGAAAGGCGCTGCCGCTGCCTGATGGAAGAATAAATACAGGAACAGAGTATGCAGCGCCTTCAGGTGAAGTGGAGGAAAGGCTTGCGCTGCTGTGGCAGGACATCCTTGGAATAGAGAAGGTAGGAAGAAATGATAACTTCTTTATGCTCGGAGGACACTCGTTAAAGGCAACAAGCCTTGTAGCAAGAATTCACAAAGAGTTCAATGTAGACATACCTCTTAAGGAAATATTCAAGACACCAACCATCTTAGAAATTGCCAGCTACATTGAAGACTCAAAGGAGAGCCTATATCAGTCCATTCAACGTGCTGGGGATATGGAATATTATCCCATGTCATCCGCCCAGAAAAGACTATATATATTAAACCAGCTTGAAGGAGCTGGAATCGCCTACAATATACCTGGCATAATATTGCTGGAAGGTACTGTTGATAAAGCACGTTTTGAGCAGGCTTTTCATAGTCTGATAGAAAGGCATGAGAGCTTTCGAACCTCCTTCCATATGATCGAGGAAGAGCTGTCTCAGAAAGTCCATGACAAGGCGGACCTAAGTATCATGTACCTGGAAACCAGTGAAGAGAAGGTTCCCGAAATAGTGGAGAAATTCATAAGGCCCTTTGACCTTGGAAAGGCTCCACTATTAAGAGTTGGACTTGTAAAGATTGGAGAAGCCAGACATATTATGGTGTTTGACATGCATCATATCATATCGGATGGAGTGTCCAACGACATACTGGTAAGAGAGTTTATAAGCTTATATGAAGGGAAAATACTTCCTCCACTGCGTATACAGTACAAGGACTACTCAGTTTGGCAGAGGGAATTGTTTGCAGGAGCTGCCATAAGTAAGCAGGAGGAATTCTGGCTCCAGACCTTTCAGGGAGAGATCCCTGTGCTGGATTTATCCACCGACTACCCAAGACCCGCAGTACAAAGCTTTGAAGGAGACTACATCAGCTTTGAAGCTGATAGCGAGCTTGCGGTTAGACTTAACAAGCTTGGATCAGACAATGGAGCTACATTATATATGACGCTTCTTGCTGCATACAATGTGCTGTTATCTAGATACACTGGACAGGAAGATATTATTGTGGGAAGTCCTATAGCTGGAAGGCCTCATGCTGACCTTCAAGACATCATAGGTATGTTTGTAAACACTCTGGCCATGAGAAACCACCCGCAAGGAGAAAAGACTTTTATTGAATTCTTGAAAGAAGTTAAAGAAAATGCTTTGAAAGCATACGACAATCAGGACTATCAGTTTGAAGAATTAGTGGATAAGCTGGACATAAGGAGGGATATGAGCAGGAATCCCCTCTTTGATACCATGTTTGCCATATACAATGTTGGAAAAGCAGAGCTCATAACGTCTGATCTAAGCTTCAAGCCGTACAACAAAGGGATAGAAGGCAGAATATCAAAATTTGACATCACCTTAAATGCATTTGAGACTGAGGATGGTATAGCCTTTGAACTCGAATACTGTACAAGACTGTTTAAGAAAGAAACAGTTGAAAGACTTGGGGCTCATTACATCAATTTGCTGGAAGAAATTGCAGCATACCCCGAAAAAAGGCTTTATGAAATCGAAATGTTATCACAGGAAGAAAAACAGCAAGTATTATACAGCTTTAACGATACTGCTCTCGAATATCCCCTGGATAAAACCATACACCAAATGTTTGAGGAGCAAGTGAAAAAGACTCCTGATCATATTGCAGTGGTTTTTGAAGGTAAACAATTAACCTACCGAGAACTGAATCAAAAGGCAAACCAATTGGCCAGGGCATTAAGAGAAAAGGGAGTAAAGCCTGATGATATTGTAGGCATAATGGTGGACCGCTCGCCTGAAATGGTTATAGGTATAATGTCAGTAATCAAGGCTGGGGGGGCGTACCTTCCTGTAGATCCTAATTATCCATTGGAAAGAAAAAGGTATATGATGGAGGACAGCAAGGCCAAAATTTTACTCACCCAAAATCATCTTATGGATCGTGATGATTTCGATGGTGAGATTATTGATTTATCTGATTATGATTATAATTTTATAAACGATGTGAATATAAAATGTATAAATAAGCCTGGTGATACAGCGTACATCATCTATACCTCTGGCTCAACGGGAAACCCTAAAGGTGTTTGCATTGATAATAAGAGTGTATTAAACCTGGTAGAGGGTCTGTTCCAGAGAATATATAGCAAATATGAATCACCGTTGAATGTTTGCCTCATTGCCCCTTATGTTTTTGATGCTTCGGTGCAGCAGATTTTCGCAGCACTGCTAATGGGGCATGCATTGTACATTGTACCGGAGGAAGCAAGGAAAGACGGTAAAAAGCTGCTGGACTTCTATAGTGAAAATAGGATTGATATTTCGGATGGAACGCCCATACACGTAAATATGATGTTAAATTCTCCTCCTATAGATAATAACCTAAAAGTGAGACATTTTATTATAGGCGGAGATGTTCTTCCATTTGATGCAGTAAAAGACTTCCTAAGCAGATTTGAGGATGTGCAACCTTGCATCACAAATGTTTATGGTCCTACCGAATGCTGTGTGGATTCTACGGAATATTTGATTACTGCGGCGGGGCTTAGTAGATTGGATAATATCCCCATAGGCCGTCCTTTGCCAAACACCAGAGCATATATACTTGGTAAGAAATTAGAAGTAAATCCTATAGGTATCGCTGGGGAATTATATATATCTGGGGATGGTCTTGCCAAAGGCTATTTAAACAAGACGGGGCTTACTGCAGAAAGATTTGTATCTAACCCGTTTATAAAGGGAGAAAGAATGTATCGTACTGGGGACTTGGCAAGATGGCTGCCTGACGGGAATATAGAATTTTTAGGCAGGATGGACCACCAGGTAAAGATAAGGGGATTTAGAATAGAACTTGGAGAAATAGAGGCTCAGCTATTAAGACATGCTTCAATAAAAGAAGCTGTGGTTATTGTAAAGGAAGACCAACAGAAGAACAAGGATCTGTGTGCATATTTCGTTGGGGAAAATGAACTGACAATAACTGAACTAAGGGAATGCCTTTCAAAAGAATTGCCCGAGTATATGATCCCGGCATACTTCATGCAGCTGGATGAAATGCCTTTGACAGCCAATGGTAAGATAGACCGGAAGAACTTGCCCCACCCTGCTGCTCATTTAAATACTGGAGTAGAGTATGAAGCACCTTCAGGTGAAGTGGAAGAGAAGCTTGTACAATTGTGGCAGGATATCCTGGGGGTTGAGAAAATAGGGAGAAATGATAATTTCTTTGTGCTTGGGGGGCACTCATTAAAAGCAATAAACTTTGCAGCCAAAATTCACAAAGAGTTCAATGTAAATATATCTCTTAAGGAGATATTCAAGCTGCCGACAATTGCAGAAATTGCCAAGTACATCCAGGAAGCCCAAGAGAGTATTTATCAATCTATCCAGCCCACTGGAGAAATGGAATACTATCCTATGTCGTCTTCCCAAAGAAGGCTGTATATATTAAATCAGCTTGAAGGAGCAAGGGTGGCATACAATATGCCAGAGTTTATGTTGTTAGAAGGCAGTATTGATATAGAACGTTTTGAGAAAGCCTTAGATCAGCTGGTAAAAAGGCATGAGGCTTTCCGGACCTCCTTCCATATGGTAGATGGTGAACCGGTGCAGAAGGTCCATGATGAGGTGGAATTTAGTATCATGTACATGGAAACCGGCGAAGAAAAAGCCTCAGAAGCAGCAAATGAATTCATAAGGCCATTTGACCTTGGCAAGGCTCCTTTACTAAGAGCAGGGCTCGTAAAAATTAGAGAAGACAGGCATGTCATGATGCTTGATAAACACCATATCATATCTGACGGGGTGTCGGATGAAATACTGGTAAGAGAATTCATAAGCTTGTATGAAGGAATGAATCTTCCAGCACTTCAGATTCAGTACAAGGACTATTCCGTATGGCAGAATAAATTGTTTGCTGACGGCACAATCAGTAAACAAGAAGAATACTGGCTCCAGGCATTTAGGGGAGAAATACCAGTACTTGATATGCCGGTAGACTACCCAAGGCCGGCTATACAGAGTTTTGAAGGCGATATGGTCAGTTTTGAAACAGGCCGGGAACTTGCACATAAACTGAACAAGCTTGCCGTGGATCATGGAGCAACACTGTATATGGTGCTTCTAGCTTCATACAATGTGCTTCTTTTCAAATACACCGGACAGGAAGATGTCGTAATTGGAAGCCCTATAGCAGGAAGGCCACATACAGATTTGCAGGACATCATAGGCATGTTTGTCAATACCCTAGCTATGAGGAATTACCCTCAAGGTAAAAAGAATTTCAGCGAGTTTTTGATGGTAGTAAAAGAAAATGCTCTAAGGGCTTATGAAAACCAGGATTACCCATTTGAGGAACTTGTGGAGAAGCTTAGCATTAAGCGGGATTTGAGCAGAAATCCGCTGTTTGATACTATGTTTGTCTTGCAAAATAAAGAGGCATCAGAATTTAAGATGAATGGGCTAAGGTTCATGCCCTATGATAATGAGTTCAGGGCGTCCAAATTTGATTTGACCCTAAACGCCCAAGAGACCCAGAATAATATTGTATTTGGGTTAAAGTATGCTACTCGTCTGTTTAAGAAAGAGACAATAGAAAAACTTGGGGTCCATTTCATCAATGTACTGGAAGAGATTACAGCTTACCCCGAAAAGATGCTGTCCGAAATAAATATACTATCTCAGGATGAAAAACAGCAAATACTAAATAGTTTTAATGATACAAAGGCAGAATACCCTAGGGATAAGACTCTACATGAGCTGTTCCAAGACCAAGTGGAAAGGACACCTGATAATGTAGCTGTAGTGTTTGAGGACAAGCAATTAACCTACAGGCAGCTCAATGAAAAGGCAAATCAGCTTGCCAGAGCACTTAGAAGTAATGGTGTAAAGCAAAACAGCATAGTTGGAATAATGGTAGAAAGATCCGTAGATATGCAGGTTGGAATACTGGGAATTTTAAAAGCAGGAGGTGTCTATTTACCAATTTCAACCAAACTTCCTGGACTAAGAATAAAAAAATTACTGGAAGATAGTAATGCAACTATGCTGTTGACGCAATCACATTTAGCGGATAAAGCAGAGTTTTACGGTAATATATTACTGCTTGATTCCCCTGAAATATACATTGGAAGTGCTGAAAACCTTGATAAAATAAATAAACCAGAGGACTTAGCTTATATCATTTATACATCGGGATCTACTGGAGTTCCGAAGGGTTCAATGATAGAGCATCGAAGTGTAGTTAACTTGGTTTATGGACTAAGAAAGCTTGTCTATGAAAATTATGATAATTATTTAAATGTTGCCCTTGTGTCCCCTTACTTTTTTGACGCATCTGTAAAACAAATATTTGCGGCTTCTCTCCTTGGCCATACGCTGTTTATAGTTCCTGAGGATACAAGGCTAGATGGTGAGGGCCTTCTAAAGTACTATAACAGGAATTCAATTGCTGTTTCAGACGGAACACCAGCACATATAAAGCTTTTAACAGATACTGCCAGGCCTGGCGAAATTCTTTCAGTTATGCAGTTTATTATCGGAGGGGAAGAACTTTCATGTAAAGGTATACAAGGTTTCTATGATCGGTTTAAAGATAATAACCCTACTATAACAAACGTTTATGGTCCAACAGAATGCTGCGTAGATTCAACTTATTACCATTTAAGCCGTGAGAAGGTGAGAAATCTAACAAGTATACCTATAGGTATGCCATTGCAGAATTATAAGATATATATACTTAATGAAGACATGAATATCTTACCGGTTAATACAACTGGTGAAATATATATATCTGGAGATGGGCTGGCAAAAGGCTATTTGAACAAACTTGAATTGACTACGGAAAAATTTGTAGCTAATCCTTTCAGCTCTGGAGAAAGAATGTATCGTACCGGTGATCTTGGAAGGTGGCTTCCTGACGGAAACATCGAATTTATAGGCAGAGTAGACCATCAGGTAAAGATTAGGGGCTTTAGGATAGAGCTTGGGGAAATAGAAGTGCAGCTATTAAAGCATCCTTCAATAAAAGAAGCTGCGGTAATTGCAAAGACAGACCAGGAGGGCAACAAGTATTTGTGTGCTTATATAGCAGGGGAAAGTGAATTTACAATATCAGATTTAAGGGCGCTTCTCTTAAAAGAACTTCCCGATTACATGATACCACAATACTTTGTTCAGCTGGAAAAGCTGCCTTTGACAGCCAATGGCAAAATAGATCGGAATAATTTACCCCAAAATGACGGTACTTTAGCTACATCAGTAGAGTATGTAGAGCCTTGCGGTGAAGTTGAGGAGAAGCTTGCACTGCTGTGGCATGATGCCCTTGGAGTACAAAAAATTGGTGTGAATGATAACTTCTTTGAACTGGGAGGATACTCACTGAAGGCAATATCCCTTATAAGCAGAATTTATGAACAGTTAAATGTTGAGGTACCACTAAAAGACTTTTATATGGCCCCAACCATAAAGGAAATTGCCCGTTTTATACACAATACGTACGCCAATGATTATATTACACCAAGTCCGGCAATTCATTTTAATTCAGCAATGGAGAGTCTTATGTTTGCATTCCCTCCAGGAGGAGGAAATGGAATAGCTTATGGTAGTTTATCAAAACAAATGAATGCTTATTCCATATATTCCTTTGACTTTATAGAAAATGAGAGCAGGATGGAGGAGTATGTGAAGGCAATTACTTCTGTCAAACCCGAGGGCCCATATATTCTATTTGGTTACTCGGCAGGAGGTAATCTGGCATTTGAAGTTGCTAAAGTATTAATTGAAACTGGACATCATGTATCCGATATAATCTTTCTGGATTCGGCTAAATCATTTGTCCTTATTGAGGAAGAAAGCGAAGATGCTAAGAAACTTGCTGAGCAACAGGATAAGGAATTTATAGAAGAAAATGAGAAACTTATAAAAGGCATGTTTGGAGATAACCAGGCAGTTATTGAAAAGGCCATTGAAAGAATGAGAAATTATCATAAATACACTAGAAGTGTTATAAACTCGGGACAGATAAACTCCAATATCCATCTTATTATATCACAGCAGCAAGACAATGAAGGTGAAGCTGATTTATGTGAAGGATGGAGAGAGGCAACAACGGGAGAGTTCAAAGTATATAACGGATTTGGCAGTCATTTTGATATGTTAAGTACAGGATATATAGATAAAAATGCGGCTATTATTAAAGAAATATTGGAAGAGATCAACCAATAGTTCAGATATAAGGGGTAGATATAATGGATAAGATTAAATTGTTTTGTCTGCCGTATGCAGGAGGTTCTGCAGCAGTATATAAATATTGGGAACAATACTTGCATGATAGGATTGAGCTTTTCCCGATTGAGCTTGCGGGAAGAGGCAGCAGGATTGGTGAACCGTTTTACGGAAGTGTTGAGGAAGCGCTTGAAGATATACACCGTATTATCATAAGCAACCTTGAAGAACAACCTTATGCGTTGTTTGGCCACAGTATGGGCAGTGTAAATGTATGCGGGTAAATGTCAATGAGACATCTACTTAAAGAATAGACCTATGTTATTTCGAAATTCTGAGGCAAAGCTGTTACTTTGTGAAAAAAGGATGGTGTGTTAAAAAGTTGGCTCAAAACCGAAATAAGCGGTTGGAAAATTGAAGTGAGCGTGTGAACGGTGACATAAAATAGAAAACATCTGCAATCCTAATGAACCTGACCTCGCTTGAACGAAGCTCTGCCTGATCTAATAATAAGGAAAGAAATTGCAGATGAATGTTTGACGCGGTGTCGATGGGCGAGCTACTGATCAATTTTACGCCATCGGGAAGCAGAACAGGGATAGCCGCTGTTCGAATGCAATCCCGGCGCCTTCGGATAATACGGTTATCTGTCGGTTCTTTCGGGAATTGAAATAATTGCTAACTCATTTGTTGGTTATTTAGAATTATCCAGAAATGTCCCTCCAAACTCCTAGTTAGATCTGGTTTACTCAGATCTTCTAGGCTATGAAGGGATTTTTTCAGTTTCCGATAAACCGCATACTTGGTAACGTTTCCGTACTGAAGTGGTCTGGGATATTGAAAAATTGATGCAATTATTATATTTTGATGCTCTTGAGACAAACCTAGATCATGTTCAATATCAAATATCAATAGAAACCGGAGTTATTGTTATAATTAAGGCCTTTTCATCTACAGAAGTTTGACATACACTAACGAAACAAAAAGCTGTCTGGCATTGTATCGTCAGTACCTACAAATGATTAATATGGGAGTACCTGGAGATACCGCTCTAGGGAGGATTAATAAGGCTGGATTGGGAAACATCTTTTGTTAATGCAAATAAAGCGATCATTATGTTTAGAATGAATGATTTAAACGATGAGGAATACGAGGTTGACCAATATATCGAAGATATGAAATCTCTAATTGAAGCTGTTAAGTCAAAAGATATCCAAGATATTACTCTCTTTGCATCATCTCCATATGATGAGACCGTAAGTGTTGATGTAGCACCAATACCTGGGAAACTTCAAAGAATGCTGATTGCAGCTAAAAAACTTAAGCAAATAGCTAAAATCGAGGGATACCATTTTGTTGATTTTACATCTCCTATAACTAAAATCAATTAGGAACTCCAAAAAGATGATTCAAAAGCAACTATTATAGGCAGCGACCGTACGCATCCAAGGGATGTGGGAACATATATAATGATGTATCTCTATGCAAAAGAGCAAGGCTTTGCTCCTTTGATTGCAGATGTTGAGATAAATGCGAAGCGAGCCCAAATTAGGGAAGAACAGAATTGTGAAGTCGCGGATCTAAATATTAGTCAAGGTGTAGTATCATTGCTTATAAACCCAAGTCCTTCCCTCTAGCAGTGAATAAAGCTTATCAGGATGCAGACAAGATTGTTTCTCTGACAGAAGATTTAGCATCATTTTGTTTGTATTATTCGGCCAACCAGAAAACTCTGGCTGGCCTTTTTATGTTCGCTATATGAAGTGGTGACCGTGTTTCTTTTCTCATCGGTTCTGATTTCGTTTATCTAAAGACTTTCGTGCCTCTCACCATGAATCCGGGAATGGATATATCGTACTGATAGCAAAGAAAAAAGACGATATATAAAAGGTAATATTATCAGAAATTCGAGATATTATGTTGGGGATACAGACATCTTGAAACTCCAGTTGCCAATTGTTTTTCCATTCCGTTCAATTGTTGTAAAATCAAACTCGGTAAATCCATTCTTAGTATAGAATTTTCTATTGATATCATTATTCGTAAAAGTAACAAACGATTCTGACTTGCTCCCTTTACTTTGTTCTTTAATGTAGGGGATGACACAGTCCTTAAGCATTTTACTTCCCAATTGCTGACCCCTGCATGAGTTGTCAACTGCCAGGGATTCTAAGAACCAGGAACGTTTTTTAAGATCCTTACTGGGTTCATGACCTTCATTGAGAATCTTTAAAAATTTAAACACTTTGGTGATGCTGACTGTTCTAAATAATTTGAATGCACCAGCACGGAAATAGTCAAATAAACCGATACCCTTACTATAAGGGCGATCTAAAATAGCAAAACTTTTTATCTGATTTTCTACTTCGCCCACAAAAACGACACTTTTCTTATAATATGCTCCGATGTAAACCTGAAAGATTTCTGTCATAAAATCAACAAAGCTATCCTCATCTGTAAATTCACTCCTGATCTCACTGCATAATGGATAATCTGCAAATGACACGGCATTCAATCGTGCTACCTCTTTCAATTCTTCCAGCGTTGGTCTTCTGTAATTAATCATGCTCGATTCCTCCTAATTTCATTTATTAATTGTTGTTCTAAAGTAAGTAATATTAGACAAATCAAGTTGTTATTACTGCCATTGAAATAGCTCATTCAGTATTTATTAAATTTTAACCTTAATAAGGGGCTTATAGTAAGACACAGTTATAATCAAAATATCCGCTAACGAACACTTTGCTCCACAATGTTCGTTAGCGGATATTTTAGTTTACTTTGATTATTGTTAGTTTAATCACGCATAAGATAAAATGGAGAATATAGGGCATGGCGTTCTATTCCCATAGGTATCCTAATAGATTTGACAGGCATAAGGTGACTTCTTCGGCAGGCATGGAAAATCCGTCTCAGTCCACCACATTATAATACCGACAACACCAGTTGTATAATAAGCTACTAAAGGCGGCAGGGTCTCACAGGCCAACTGTACACCCTCCGTCTTGCAGACATTGAGTATATTGGTAAAGAAGCTGCTAAATGTCCCTTGAAGCAGTCGCTGTAATTCATCTGACATTTCTGCCACAAAGAGATTATAGTACAGCTTTTTATTGTCGCGAATATCAAGGAGAACATGTAGTATTACTTCCTCTGGTGGCGAGTTCAGTATTATATCTTCCAGCCCTTTCTGCTCTTGATGCAAAATATAAGAGATAAGCTTATATTTGTCCTCAAAATGAGCATAGAACGTGGTACGTCCTATAATAGCCGTCTTGCAAATATCATTAACGGTAATTTTTCGGAAAGGCTTTTGTTCGAGTAAAGTATCCATTGCTTGTACAATAGCTTCTCTACTTTTCGTTATTCTAATGTCCTCTTCAAGCACGTATTAGCTCTCCTTGCTATTTGAGTAAACGTTTATATACTACAGGCGGGATGGAAGTATATCAAGGGTCGACTTGTAAACAATTATATGATCTGTCCAGTCGAAGATGAGCTGCAGCTATATCGATGGTGTGTCAAAATTCTGCAGATGGGTAACAGGCATCCGTAGAACCGAAGGTGACTGCCAGCGTTATTCTAATTAATCTTATCTTTGTGAAAGGTATTGTTTACCCAAGATATAGCCTTGTCTGTGTACTTCCATCTAGTTGATGGTGTCGTCACCGTTAGTGAAGATCAGCGGTTTTGGCGATTATTCAGGTAATGTTGGTTGATTGCGAATCCACCTAAATTAAAATATCAGATAGTCGATCAATGCCTTCCTTAATGGCTGCTTCACTTACATTAGCGAAGCCCAGTACCCATCCTTTTCGATTACTCTCCAAACAATATGTGCTAAGAGGGTAAATGCGCACCCCCTTTTCAAGTGCCTTATTTGTTATTGTTCCTTCATCTGATGAAGATTCAGCTTCGAGAAGCATGTGCAAGCCTGTTTCTACGCCGCTTAATCGGAAATGCTTGTTTAAATCTGCCGCGAGGATAGCTTTCGTCATGGCTGCGTGTCTACGCCGATATACATTTCGCACCCTCCTCATATGACGCATGAAATGGCCATGCTCAATAAAATGAGCAAGTGTTAACTGTTCCATAATGGGAAGATGGCGATAGATCAATTCATGTATGTGTGCAAGCTGACAAATGGCATCTTTAGAACCGATAATTGCTGATGTGCGAATACCGGGGGCGACCATTTTTGAAAAGCTTATCATATACAATGTATTTTGAGGTTGCTGGTTGTATAACGATGGGAGGGGGTCACCACGATAGCGAAATTCGCTGTCATAATCGTCCTCAACAATCCAGAATGAATGTTGTGCGGCCATTTGTAATAACTGCTGTCTTCGAGGTTCTGACATGATGACCCCAACTGCACATTGATGTCCTGGTGTTACAAAAACAAGTTTGGATTGAGGGTCAACACGATCAACTTGCAGCCCGTAATCATCTACAGGAACTGGAACAACTTTCATCCGTCGATAGTTCATTGCCAACCAAGAAGCAGGGAATCCGGGGTCTTCTACCGATACAGTATCCCCTTCTTTTAGAAGGCCTTGGGCAATCAAATCGAGAGTATGTTGTGCGCCTGAAGTTAAAAGGATTTGATCGAGATCTACTTGGATGCCCCTTTCAACTGACAAATAATGTTGAATTTGTTCGCGTAATGATACAAGTCCATAAGCATCACCATATGCCCAATCCTGCAATTCTGTTACTGAAGAGGCTTTTAGAAAAGATTGCCTCCAATTTTTTTGAAACTGATCATCCAAATATGGCTCATGAGGGTTGAAGTCGATCACTACCTTTTGATTGTTCTCTCCTCTGATCCAGTTGTGTAAATAGCGTGCATTTATATTTAATTTTGGCAATTCAGGACTTATTGGTTCTCGGAAGGATGCTTCTTCTGGTAAAAGAGACCCACATGCCCAATTACTTACTCTTGTACCGTTTCGGCGAGATGTTACTGTGTAACCGCGACTGAATAACTCCTCATAAACTATCTGAATCGTTGAACGCGAAACCCCAACTAATTGGGCCAGTTCACGAGAAGGAAGCAGTAGTTCTCCAGGAGGCCACTTCCCCGTTGTAATATTATGAATCATTTGATCAAGTAATTGCTGCCAAATTGGTTGTTTATCATCTCGATTTACTTTCAACATCGGTTTCACCTCGGATCCCTTCAAGTAATGAAGTATGGACTGTGTAAAATATATATCATTGTGTATCATTAACAGTCCATTAGAAAATATACTAACATGGACAATGTTATTTTAGCAAAATTTCTAGAATTGATAGGCGTAGGCTAGAGCGTTCCAATCCACTTCAAATAGGTATTAAGATCATATCTGATTTGTGTTAGGTTCCGAAAAAATAATGAGATGGGATATGAAATGGATTGTTCAAAAAATAATAGTATGGAAGTTTCTATTGGCTAAATAACTGTTATAATTTTAAGAAATTTAAAGATAGTTCTATAGAATAAGGTTCATGATTTAGATGAATCAAAGTATAGAAAATCAATTACAAAAAAGGAGTTTTTTGTATGCATATTCATTTTCTTGTTCATGAAGTTTTCGAAGGGCCGGGTGCTTTTCTTACATGGGCCGAAGCAAATAAACATAGCGTTGGATATTCAAGGGTTTATAATGGTGAACAGCTTCCTCAATCGATCGAGCAAATTGATTTATTAATTGTATTGGGTGGACCTCAATCTCCAAGTACAACCGTAAAAATGTGCCCACACTTTGATTCGGCCTCAGAAGTGGCGCTGATTAAAAGGTGCGTGGAATCAAACAAGGCTGTATTAGGAGTTTGTTTGGGAGCTCAACTCATTGGGGAAGCTCTTGGGGCAAGATATGAGCATAGTCCAGAAAAAGAAGTTGGTTGTTTTCCGATAACATTTACGGATGAAGGGAAGAAGATAGAACTTTTTTCTCATTTCGATAATACCAGTGTTGTAGGTCATTGGCATAATGATATGCCTGGATTATCAGAAGGAAGCCAAGTGGTGGCATACAGCGAAGGTTGTCCAAGACAAATTGTAAGGTACCAAGAATTTGTGTATGGGTTTCAATGTCACATGGAGTTCAATCCGGAGTTGATTGAGCTTTTGATTGCACATTCAGAAGAAGAGTTGATTCGAGATAAAAACAAACGTTTTGTACAGCAAGCTGATGAATTAAGGAAAAATGATTACACTTCAATGAATAATCAATTATTTTCCTTCCTGGATAAATTTACTTCTGAATATTTGAAGAAATAGCTCAGGAGATAGGTAGAGTGGAGCAAGATAGATGAGTTTTTTTGTAAACGTAGATTCGCGCATGAGTAATTGGCTATGGTTTTAGTCAATCAGCTTAAATGTTGGCTAGAGCTGGTCACCTGTTTGATTTGTATTGTGATTCGTGTGAAACCATAAGATTTGCTGTAAAATTGATAGTGGATTGTTCAAAAGGTCGCTGCTCTCACATGCGACCTTAATTCTTGAACTTTTGGATATTGGATCTACTCCAGAATGTTAATTCCATGATTGTAATAAAAACCCTAGAGTTATTTAGTATAAACGAGGAACGTGATATCCACTCTGGGTAAACCTATATATTGTTGACTTTTTAAAATCTGTCAAACATTAAAAGTAGATTATCAATGTTTAATATATAGATGGAACTATCGCTATTCATCACGACATGGTCGTGATAATGAATCTTACGTATTTTCATAAGACTGTTTCTGCAAGTCGGTATATTCCTTCCTCAATTAATTCCTCGTCTACCTTTGCAAAACCTAATACCCATCCTTTACGTTTGCTCTCCAAGCAGTAAGAATGAAGTTGATGTACATGAACTCCTTTCAGAAATGCACGATGGGTCATCATACTCTCCTCGAAACACTCATTAGCCTCCAGTAATACATGGAGACCAGTTTCAATTCCTTGTAATGTAAATTTCTCGCGAAGACCACTTGCAACAATTGACTTTTGCAGTATCTCGTGTCGACGACGATAGACATTTCTAACTCGTCGCATATGGCGCATAAAATATCCGTGTTCAATGAAGTGCGATAGTGTTACTTGCTCCATGATTGGAAGATGACGATAGGTGAATGCTTGGACGCGAGCCAATTGTTCAATCGCTTTTGTAGGCCCAATAATTGCTGATATTCGAATGCCCGGTGCAGTTAATTTTGAGAAACTCATTAAGTAAAGACAGTTTTGTGGTAGCTGACTATATAAAGTCGGCACAGGTTCCCCGCGGTAACGAAACTCACTGTCATAATCATCTTCAATAATCCAAGCTCGCTGTTTCGCTGCCTTATGCAGAAGCTGCTGTCTGCGCGATGCCGACAGCATTACGCCAACAGCACATTGATGAGCAGGGGTTACAAAAATTAGTTTGGCTTCAGGTGCTATGCTTTCCACTACAAGACCGTATTCATCAACAGGAACTGGAGCAACCCTCATATGCCGATACTTCATTGTCATCCATGCTATGGGATAACCAGGATCCTCCACGGACACCGTATCTCCTTCGGTCAAAAGCGCTTGGGCAATGAGATCAATGCTTTGCTGTGCTCCAGATGTTAATAAAATTTGGTTTGTTTGAACGTGAATGCCACGTTCAAGTGATAAATGGCGCTGGATTTGTTCGCGTAAAGGCTCAAATCCATAAGAATCCCCGTAAGACCAACTGGATGCACTTAAATTGGAAGAGGCCTTCAAATAAGACTTACGCCACAAATTTTGAAAGTGCGAATCCAAATAAGGTTGATAGGGACTAAAATCTATAACTGAATTTAGGTGATCTTTGCTTCTGAACCAATGTTGTGACTGATCAACAAAATGAGGCAGATCAGGGAGCTTAGGGGGGGAAGGTGAAATTTTCTCCTTTATTGGCTTTCCAGTAAAGTGCCTCCAATCATTCACGTGTGTTCCCCCACGTCGAGAGGTCACCGTATACCCACGAGTAACTAGCTCTTCATACACAATTTGTACGGTTGAACGAGAAATTTCTAGCTGTTTGGCAAGTTCCCGAGAAGGTGGAAGGAGTTGGCCAGGCTTCCAAACACCGCTTACAATATGATTTATAGCCTGATCAAGTAATTGCTGCCATATTGGTCTTTTATCGGTACGATCTATTTTCATGAACTCGTATCCCATCCTTAATAAAATTCATGTGAATTATTAATGTTTTTGGATTGTTAGAATTGCAGTGTTTTGGATATATATAACCAATCCACCTATTGCTATACTAGCATAGGGTTATTTGCTTGTACAACGATTGCGAATTATCACTTACTTATCAAACGAAAATTATAAAAACGGAAGTATCGCGGTAGGTTGTCATTTTCGTTAAATGAACTGGGCTGGTGTGGGGAGTTATTATTCCCAAAATAGATGAGAACAAAAACACGGAATACAGAGAACAAGGAGTGGGAAAATAATGAATCATTTTGTTAAAGAAAATCTTCGAAGCGTCAAAGAGCAAATGAGAGCTGCATGCCAAGCATCTGGCCGCAACATCGACGAAGTGAAATTATTATTGGCCACTAAAACGGTGCCGATTGAAAAGCTTGAATTAGCAATGCAAGCAGGAGAAATCTTGTTTGGTGAGAATAAAGCGCAAGAGTTGCGCGGGAAATTTCCGCTTATGGAACAATATAATCAAGTCGAATGGCATTTTATTGGACACCTCCAAACGAATAAAGTTAAGGACGTTGTTAAATATGTAACCATGATTCATTCTGTAGATCGTTTGAAGTTAGGACAGGCATTGCACAATCAACTTCTCAAAGAGAATAAAACCATGGATATATTGATGCAAGTCAATACTTCATATGAAGAAAGCAAATTTGGTGTCTCGCCTGAATCAGCACTAGAGTTAGTTGAGCAATTGTCTCATTTCGAAACATTAAATATAAAGGGTTTGATGACAATTGGGAAGTTAAGTGCTACAAACGATGAGACTCGCCACTGTTTTAAATTATTAAAGTCTATTCAGACACAAATCAAGGAAAAAAATATTCCACGTGTAGAGATGGACATTCTTTCAATGGGAATGTCTGGGGATTTTAAGGTAGCTATTGAAGAAGGTGCCACGATTATTCGCGTAGGGACCAGAGTGTTTGGACAGCGCTATTTACCTGATGAATATTACTGGAACGAGAAAGGGAATTATGATGAATAGATTGATATAGAAAGGAGTACATGGATCAGATAGAAATTCGCAAACAATTCCAATCTTAATCAATAAATAATGAGAATATACTTTTCTATTTGTAGACATCTAGGTTTATGGTCAGTCGCCCATTCGAGTTTCTATATCTTGATACAGATGACGATGTTGACCGCTTTCTAATTGTATTATTTAAAACCAATGAGTATTTTATGGAGTGATAAATTTGGACATAGAACAACATAGCGCCTTATTTCAAAATTATGCGAAATTCCCCATCACTTTAGTGAAAGGAGAGGGAAGCAGATTATGGGATAATGAAGGGAATGAATATTTAGACTTTATGTCTGGATTGGCTGTATGCAACTTGGGGCATGTACCCAATAAGGTAAAGCAACGTGTTCAGGAACAACTAGAGCGTTTATTGCATGTTTCTAATCTGTTTCATACTTCTAATCAAGGAAGAATTGGCACGTTTGCTTGTTGATCATAGCTTTGCTGATCTCGTTTTCTTTTGTAATAGTGGGGCCGAAGCAAATGAAGCGGCTATTAAATGCGTAAGACGTCATCATCAAAAGATTTTGAAAAATGGAAAATACGAAATCATCACATTCGAAAAATCATTTCATGGCCGTACATTGGCGACATTAACAGCGACATTAACAGCAACAGGTCAAGATAAAGTTAAGGATGGTTTTTTTCCATTACCAGAGGGCTTTTTATATGCTAATTATAATGACATTACGTCAGTAGAAGAAAAAATGACGGATCGAACAGCCGCCGTCATGCTGGAACTTGTACAAGGTGAAGGTGGGGGTTATCCAGCCGATCCTAAATTTGTTACTCAACTTGCTGATTTATGCAAAAAAAGAGGAATACTCTTAATTGTTGACGAGGTACAAACAGGAATGGGTCGAACCGGAAAATTATTTGCATACGAACATTACGGTATTGAACCTGATATCGTAACGCTAGCTAAAGGATTGGCTAGTGGCTTTCCTATTGGAGCAATGATTGGGAAAAGTTCACTCGGTAATGCTTTCTCTGCCGGAAGCCCTGCTTCGACATTTGGAGGATCACCATTAGCCACTTCGGCTGGCATTGCTACTTTAGAAGTATTAATGGAAGAAAGACTCTTTGAGCATGCCGAGAAGATGGGGAAATATCTCATAATTAAGCTGTCTGCTTTGCTTGAAAACGATCATAGGGTAAAGGCTATTCGTGGTATGGGATTGTTAATTGGTATTGAATTTAACGAATCAGTTTCAGAGATTATAGAGCAATTGCATCAGTACGGATTGCTTGTAGTGCCAGGTGGACTCAACGTTATTCGTATCATGCCAAATTTGTATGTGACCCAGGAAGAAATAGACCGGGCTTGTCATATCATCTCTTCAGTTCTTTTCGCAAGTATGTAACCATCAAGAGTGATGAATAAGGCTTTGGAAAAGGGGTGCTTAGGCATCCCTTCTGTATATGTAAGGATATTAATTGAATAGAGGGATGAAATGGAACGCAATGTGCTGAATTTTAACGCTGGTCCAGCTGCCTTGCCTAGCGATGTAATGTCTCAACTTCAAACCGAGTTACTAGATTTGCAAGGCAGCGGCTTATCCATTCTGGAAATTTCACATCGAAGTAAGCTATATGAAGATATAAATGAAGAATCCATGCAGTTGTTAAGAGATCTTTTAAATATCCCCTCCGAATATGAAGTATTGTTTTTGCAGGGAGGGGCAAGTACTCAATTTGCTATGGTACCAATAAACTTTCTTATCAAAGGTAGTGTGAGCAATTACATTTATAGTGGCACCTGGTCAGGAAAAGCCATTTCAGAAGCTCGTAAAGTAGGCAAAGTGGTTATAGCGGGAAGTTCGGAATCATGTAATTTCACTAAGATGCCTGATTTGGATAATGTACATTTATCTCCTAATTCTGCTTATATTCACTTGACTTCAAATGAGACTGTAGCTGGCACGCAATATAGTGGATTCCCTGACACGGGGCAAGTTCCACTAATTGCGGATATGTCTAGTGATATTCTTTCTCGGAAAATTGATATTTCTAAATTCTCTCTTATATATGCAGGAGCTCAGAAAAATATAGGTCCCTCTGGAGTTACGGTTGTTATTGTAAAGCGTGATATGCTCTCGCAAATCCCTGAACAAATACCGGATATTATGAATTATCGAGTACATGCAAACAGTGTATCTCTTTATCACACACCTCCCGTATTTGCTGTTTATATCGTAAGGCTTGTTCTTAAATGGATTAAGGATAACGGGGGTGTCGTCTCTATAGAAGAGCAGAATCGCATGAAGGCCGCACTTCTTTATGACACTATAGACCAGAGTGATGGATTTTATAATGGACTGGCCGATATTTATAGCAGATCCATGATGAATGTTACATTCGGAATAGGGAATAAGCAACTGGAAGGGCTATTCCTTGATGAGGCAAATAATAATGGATTTGTTGGCCTTAAAGGACACCGGGATGCCGGACATATGAGAGCATCGATCTACAACGCAGTATCCTATAAGCAATGTGAACACCTGGTGGAGTTCATGCGTTATTTCCAAGGACGATTTGGTTAGAACTTTAATTTAGAAAGGAACATATATTTTCATGAATCAGCATCAAACACCTTTGTTTACCGCACTGATTGAACATGCTCAACAAAATCCTATTCCTTTTCATATACCAGGTCATAAGGCAGGAGAAGGGATGGAACCCGAATTCAGAAATTTTCTGGGAGCAAACGTATTGTCCATTGACCTTATTAATATTGCTCCTTTGGATGATTTACATCAACCTACTGGTGTTATTGATAAGGCACAACGTCTCGCGGCCCAAGCATTTGGTGGGGACTATACCATGTTCTCCGTTCAAGGCACCAGTTGTGCGATTATGACCATGATTATGTCGGTTTGTGGACCAGGCGATAAAATCATTGTTCCTCGCAACCTACACAAGTCCATATTGTCGGCGATTATTTTTTCAGGTGCGAAACCTGTTTTTGTTGTTCCTGAAAGAGATATTAAATTGGGAATTGATCATGGTGTCTCCGTTGGTTCGGTCAGGAAAGCTTTAGAAAAACACAGGGATGCTAAAGCTGTACTTATAATCAATCCAACGTATTTTGGAGTCTGTACTGATTTGAGATCAATTGTAAATCTTGCCCACCAGCATAACATTCCAGTACTTGTAGATGAGGCACATGGAGCATTGTTGAATTTCCATGACAAACTTCCATTATCTGCTATGCAAGCGGGGGCCGATATGGCTGCTACCAGTATGCATAAGCTTGGCGGTTCTCTAACGCAAAGTTCACTTCTTCATATCAGAGAGGGACTTGTTGATCTCAAAAAAGTACAGGCCATGTTCAGTATGTTGACCACAACATCGACATCATATATATTACTTGCTTCATTGGATATTGCCCGAAAGTATGTTGCCACAAATGGCCACGAAATAGTGGGAAAAACAATACAGCTAGCAGACTATGCTAGGGAGCGTATTAATAAATTACAAGGCCTTTCTTCATTTGGAAGAGAGATCGTTGGAACAGATGCTCTTTTCGATTTTGATCCTACAAAATTGAGTATTCATGTAGGCGAACTTGGAATGACCGGTTATGCTGTGGAAAATTGGCTGCGTGATCATTACAAAATAGAGGTTGAACTAAGTGATATGTATAATATTTTGTGTCTGATAACCGTTGGTGATTCATTTGAAACGGTTGATTCTCTGATAGAAGCATTGGAAGAGCTTGCCTCAATTCGAAGTAGTGGCTCTCATATTCCGAATTAAATGTAGATATTCCTGATGTACCATTGCTTTCATTAAGCCCACGTGAAGCTTTCTATAGTGATACCGAACTTGTGCCATTCAGTGAATCTTGTGGACGAATTATTGCAGAATCGATTTATGTGTATCCCCCTGGAATTCCGATCTTATTACCGGGAGAAGTCATTGCAGAAAAGCATATTCATTATATCTTAGGTCATTTGGTAGTAGGTCTACCAGTTAAAGGGCCGACGGATTTATCTCTTTCTTATGTCAAAGTTGTTGATGAAGTTAAAGCTATTTCCTGAGACCATTCGAGCTTATCATGGAGTAGGTCCAGTTATTCAAGTTCATTAGAAGAGAGGTTGAATAAGTATGATATCGATGCAAGGCAGAAATGACCAGAAGTCAAAACAAATATATGAAGAGGCACTTACTCATATTCCAGGTGGAGTTAATAGCCCTGTACGAGCGTTCTCAAATGTTGGACTAACACCTGTCGTGCTGGAAAAAGGATATGGATCTCGTGTAATGGATCTCGATGGGAATGAGTTTATCGATTATATTGGATCGTGGGGGCCGTTGATTTTGGGCCATGCTCACACTACTGTCCTTGAAGCGATACACAGCGCAGCATTGCAAGGAACAAGTTTTGGTTTAACAACAGAGATTGAAGTTAAAATGGCCAAGATCATATGTGAGAATATCCCATCTATCGAAATGGTTCGTATGGTGAATTCAGGTACAGAAGCTACGATGAGTGCTTTACGACTAGCCAAAGGGTTTACCAAAAGAAATTTAATTGTAAAATTCGACGGAGGATATCATGGACATGCAGACGAATTGCTAGTTAATTCTGGTTCAGGCGTCCTTACGTTAGGAATACAGAATAATTCAAAAATTACTCAAAATGCAGAAAATCATACATTTTCTTTGTCATACAATAATTTAGATGATGTTTTTCGCATATTTGAAGAACATGGAGATGACATTGCGGCAATTATTGTCGAGCCCGTTGCAGGAAATATGGGAGTTGTCCCCTCTAGACCGGAATTCTTAAAAGGACTGCGTGAGGTAACACATAAATTTGGAAGCTTGCTTATTTTTGATGAGGTAATGACTGGCTTCCGGGTAGGATTACAGGGAGCTCAAGGTTTGTATGGAATAACACCGGATATTACCTGTCTAGGCAAAGTTATTGGCGGTGGACTTCCGGTTGGCGCTTATGGTGGCAGACGTGAAATCATGGAATATGTTGCACCTGTTGGACCTGTATATCAAGCAGGAACACTTTCCGGAAATCCCCTTGCTATGGCAGCAGGTTATACTACTTTGAAACTTTTAACACAGCCAGGTGTATATGAAGATCTGGAAAGAAAAGCATCTATGCTGGAGCAAGGTTTTTTGCAAAATGCTGAGAAAACCGGGATGCCACTGAAAGTGAACCGAGTAGGATCTATGATGTGCCCATATTTTTCTGACTGTGAAGTGTTAGATTTTGAAACCGTTAATTCATCAAATATTAAATTATTCAAATCCTATTATGCAGTTTTGCTGAATCATGGAATTCTAGTAGCTCCTAGTCCATATGAAGCTCTTTTTATTTCTACTGCACATTCTGATATAGATATTGAATATACAATCAACAGTCATTATAAAGCATTGAAACAAATCTGCGAAGAGATGTGAGAAGGTACAAAATGAATCGTTAATTAAAGTAATACCAATATTTATTGTTTCTTGTGGACTGTTATTATGGACATAAAGAGGAATAGAGAAACCAATATGGGCTGTATTAATTCTGAGCTCCGCTAATTCAAGTAATTAACTAACGATATATCTCTATATTTGTATTTCATTAAGATGATTCAGCGCTCAAAAGCGGAAGGAACAAAGAAGTCATAAAAGTAACTCATTTGTAAATCAAAAGGAGATAAGCAGGTTGGATATCACTTATAAAAATCATAAAGATGTGAGCGTTGAGGATGTGATTCGGGTATTCAGAACAAGTGGAATTGTTCGTCCGATTGATCAACCCGAAAGAATCCAGATGATGATAAGTAATGCAGATATTCTCCTCTCGGCATGGCATGGGAATAAGATGATCGGGATAGCTCGTGGATTAACAGATTGGAGTTTTTGCTGCTATCTGTCAGATTTAGCTGTTGATCAAACCTTTCAAAAATCTGGAGTGGGTCGAAATCTAGTTGCCAAGACTCAAGAAGAAATAGGAGAAAGTGTTGCTTTAATCTTATTAGCTGCACCGAGCGCAATGACATATTATCCTAAAATCGGCTTCGACCTAATTGATAATGGTTTTATGATCAAACGTAGGAAATAACAAATGCTGAATCGTTCTTATTACAATATTGATGATATAAATTGAGAGGAAGATGTTCATGAATAAGCTGGGTCGTCAAGATAAACTGGTAGCCGATGCTATCAATCAAGAGCTTTTTAGGCAGCAAAATAAAATAGAATTGATTGCTTCTGAAAATTTTGTTAGTCAAGCAGTTATGGAGGCGACGGGGACCGTCTTGACCAATAAGTACGCGGAAGGATACCCAGGGGCAAGATATTATGGTGGATGTGAATACGTCGATCTGGTTGAGAAACTTGCTATTCATCGCGCCAAGGAGCTTTTTGGTGCAGAGCATGTCAATGTGCAGCCTCATTCTGGTGCACAGGCGTCTATTTCGCTTCAGTGAAACCAGGTGACACAATTCTAGGCATGAATTTATCTCATGGTGGACATCTTACACATGGAAGTCCAGTAAATTTTTCTGGAGAAATCTATAATTTTGTTTCTTATGGTGTTGATCAAAAAACGGAACGTATCGACTTTGATCAAGTGCGAAAACTCGCACATAAGCATCGGCCACGTATGATTGTAGTAGGAGCAAGTGCCTATCCAAGAGTGATTGAATTTGAGATATTCGCTCAGATCGCCAATGAAGTTGGAGCTCTTGTTTTAGTAGATATGGCACATATCGCTGGAATTGTTGCAGCAGGCTTACATCCTAACCCAGTACCCAATGCCCACTTCGTAACAACAAACTACGCACAAAACCTTGAGAGGACCAAGAGGGGGGATGATTATGTGTAGGGAACCTTGGGCTCAGGTGATTGATAAAGCCATATTTCCTGGAACACAAGGTGGTCCATTTATGCATGTCATTGCAGCAAAAGCAGTTGCACTGGGAGAAGCTATGCAGCAGGATTTTGTAACTTATATAGAAAAGGTTCTTGACAATGCCAAAGTATTGGCAGATTCGTTAATTAACGAGGGGTTATCTGTTGTTACAGGAGGAACGGATAATCATATTGTATTAGTTGATTTGCGTACTATTGGAATGACAGGGCAAGAAGCACAAACCATACTTGATAATTTAGGAATCACTGCGAATAAAAACTCCATTCCTTATGATACTGTCAGCCCGCTAGTAACGAGCGGCATTCGTTTTGGAACTCCTGCTATGACATCTAGGGGACTAGGACGTATAGAAATGAAAGAAATTGCGCGGCTTATTGGGCTTGCTTTAAAAAATCCCAAGGACTCAACGATTAAAGGACAAATTGTAGGGCAAATTCGAGAAATCACTTCTCAATTTCCTTTATACAGTGGCCTTTAAAGTGTTGAAGCTTTGAAGGAAAGAACTGCCGTATCTGTATCGGCAGTTCTTTTTCAATTTGAAATAAATATAAAAAATATGCAACGGTTATGTCGAATTTATGGATTGAGCAGATTATTAGTTTTTGGATGTTTCACTTCCACCCATTAATAGATATATTATAAACATAGCAAGTGATCAAATATCATGAGAAGTGAGGGCAGTATCTTTAAATATTTTTATTGATGGCGCCATAGCCAAGTGGTAAGGCTGAGCTCTGCAAAGGCTTGATCCCTAGTTCGAATCTGGGTGGCGCCTCCATCATAATTTCTAGTTCAAACAAAATAGTTCTTTAGCTATAACTAACAACCTTAAATATATAATGGTTTTATGATTTAGCGTAAAAACAAACGGCTATGTTGATACTTTGAGCCGTTTGTTTTTATTTTTATACAATATTTAAAATGAATTTTCGAACTAAAATCAAGTTGTATCCCTTTACAACTAAAATAAATTCGAGCAATCTTGGTGATTTTTTTGGTTATTTATGGAGTGCTTGAATATATCGATTTTGGATATATCTATACAAACCATACCTTGCTAAACTATCGTTATGTTTCTTAACAAGTGGTTTACAAACTACAAGACCGCATTTATATCTTGCAGTTTTCGGATAGAGAGGGAGGCGAAGGTCATGTTTAAAGTTCTTGTATCAGATCCAATAAGCGATTTTGGATTGCAGCAGTTGAAGCATGCTGAAGACGTGGAGGTCGTCGAAATAACGGGGATGAGCGAAAAGGAGCTTATTTCTATCATTCATTCCTATGATGCACTGCTCGTTCGTTCTCAAACAAAAGTGACCAAGCGCATTATAGAGGCAGGCGTTCGTTTGAAAGTCATAGGTAGAGCTGGAGTTGGGGTGGATAACATTGATCTGGATGCCGCGACAAACCAAGGTATTGTCGTAGTCAATGCACCTGACGGTAATACAATCACGACGTGCGAGCATACTTTTGCGATGATGATGTCACTCGCGCGGCATATTCCGCAAGCCTATACCAAAACCGTTGCTGGACAATGGGACCGCAAATCATTTCTTGGTGTTGAATTGCGAAATAAGACACTTGGCGTGCTTGGACTTGGGCGCATCGGGATTGAAGTAGCTAAACGCGCTGCGGCGTTTGGCATGACAGTTATCGGCTACGATCCCTTTTTAACGGATGAAAGGGCGAGTAAACTGGGGATCGAGCCGGCGACTGTAGACGCAATTATCCGTATTGCCGATTTTATTACTGTGCATACGCCAATGACAAAAGAGACGCATCATATGATTGCATGGACACAGTTCGAAGTCATGAAGCGGGGAGTGCGAATCATCAACTGCGCGCGCGGGGGAATTATTGACGAGGCGGCTCTTGTTAAAGCAATCGATGAAGGGATTGTGGCAGGCGCTGCTTTCGATGTATTTGAACATGAACCTCCGGCACCGGATCACCCATTCTTAAGGCATCCCAAAATCATCGTTACTCCGCACTTGGGTGCGTCTACTTTGGAAGCGCAAGAAAACGTAGCTGTTGATGTCTCTGAACAAGTAATTCATATCCTGCGACAGGAACCCTATAAAAATGCAGTTAATATACCGACCGTTTCATCCGACCTGCTAAACCAATTACAGCCTTGGTTCAGATTGTGCGAACAACTGGGGAAATCGCTTGTTCAGATGACGGACGGAGCGATAAGAGAAGTCACGGTGGAATGTGCAGGCGAACTTGCGAATCTAGACACATCTCCGCTTATCCCTTATGTGCTCATGGGGATACTATCTCATCATCTCGGCGCGGAACAGGTCAATATCGTCAATGCTATTCATTTGGCGAAGCTTCGTGATATTCGCCTTACAGTAGGAAAATCGTTGTTCGTCCAGAACGCATCCTGTGAGATAACCATTCGACTTAAAACGACTATCGAGGAAAGATGGGTGACAGGAACATCACTGTCCGGTGTTGGGGAACGTCTTGTCCGAATTGGTCCGTATCCAGTTGAGCTTCTACCTGAAGGACATGTTTTATTGATTTCACAGCAAGATATGCCAGGAATCATTGGACAGGTGGGAACATTGCTTGGAGATAGCGGTATAAATATTGCCACAATGCAAGTGGGGAGAAATAAAGTTGGCGGTTCAGCAGTCATGATCTTAAAAATCGATAAAAAAGCATCAAAGAACGTGATAGAGTCTTTACTCGCGATACGGGAAATCAAGCGCGTAAGAGAAATCTCCTTTGACGAGCGTGGCGAGGAAGAAGAGGAGCGTACTGGAGTTGATAGAACAACAGCCCCAGTTTGAAACTTTAAACTTTAAATATAATTGGTTTAATGATGATTGACAATCTGAATGCGGCTAATGAGGAGACCCGACACTGCCATAAAATACGCAGTTCTTTAAGGCATATATACAGGTGTGCTGAAGTTTGGTAATTTACTGCCCCTACATTATACGAAATGAGTTTCGTTTTGGCACTTCATTACGACGGGGATATCAAAAGGACGATCAGAGCTCATTATCTTGTATTAACCAAAACCAGCTATAAAGGATGATGATTTTGGATACTTCTAGCATAAGAAAACTTTTTCCTATATTGAGTCAAACAGTTAATGGTTATCCGCTTGTCTACCTGGATAGCGCAGCATCAGCACAAAAACCGACTGAGGTGATAGAAACCTTAAAACGCTATTATGAACAAGATAATGCGAATGTTCATCGTGGTGTTCATACGTTAGGATCACGTGCAACAGAAGCTTATGAAGGAGCGCGAGCTAAAATAGCCCATTTTATCCATTCAGAACGGGTTGAAGAAATTATTTTCACACGTGGGACAACTTCATCCATTAACCTCGTCGCCAGCAGCTACATACGAGCGATATGCAAAGAAGGTGATGAGATAGTTGTCTCTGCTATGGAGCATCATAGCAATCTCCTTCCTTGGCAGCAAGCGGCAAAGGCAACAGGTGCAGAGTTGAAATATATCCCATTACAAGCTGATGGAACATTTTCAATAGAAGATCTAGAGAACGTGATTACGGATCGTACGAAAATGGTGTCTGTTTCACACATTTCTAATGTACTGGGTGTTACCAATCCAGTGAAGCAAATCGCAACAATCGCTCATAAGCACGGGGCAGTTGTCATGGTAGATGGAGCCCAGAGCATCTCGCATATCAAGGTGGATGTCCAAGAGTTGGATTGTGACTTTTATGCCTTCTCGGGACATAAAATGTGTGGGCCAACGGGCATAGGAGTGTTGTATGGTAAAAAGGCTTATCTTGATCAAATGGAGCCGATTGAATTTGGCGGAGAGATGATCGCGGATGTAGGTCTGTACGATTCGTCTTGGAAGGAACTCCCATGGAAATTTGAAGGGGGGACCCCTATTATCGCAAGCGCAATTGGCTTGGGTGCCGCCATTGATTTTCTTGAGCAAATCGGATTGGATGTCATCGAAGCACATGACAAACAACTGACCAGCTATGCGGTACAACGAATGAAGCAAATTGAAAATTTGAAGATCTATGGCCCTGAGGAAGGACGGCTTGGCTTGGTGACGTTTAACCTGGGCAAAATTCATCCGCATGATCTGGCTACGGTTCTAGACACGTATGGCGTAGCGATTCGTGCTGGGCATCATTGCTGCCAACCATTGATGAGACATTTTGGAGCTAGTGCTACAGCTCGTGCCAGCTTCTATTTATATAATACAGAAGCGGAGGTAGAGAAGTTTCTTTTTGCCTTGAACAAAACGAAAGACTACTTTAAGGAAATGGAATAAGACGAGAATTCGTTACTTACTATATATTCCGTTATTGGGTTGTGAATAAGGAATCCATATAAGGAGGATTGACTGGCATTCTGTAAAGATAACGGAAGAGTCCGAGTAATCTGTATTTTTCAAACATTATCATAAGTAACGTATACCTCCCTATATTGGTTACAAAGAGAGTTTCTTCCTTAAGTTGTCGTTTATAAACATTTTTACTAGATTGTAATAGAGGGGAGAGAAATCGCAATGGGTGAAAAAGTATTTGAGTCCGGGCATCTAGCCATGCCGGAGGATGATGGGAAGACAGCGCATCTTTGTGGCTTACAGATCCCCAATTTTACTTTGGCTGCAACTGATGGTCCGCAGTCCTGCGCATTTCGCGATCATTTCGCCGAACTGAAGGAAGTGGGTACTGAGAGGTTGTTTGGTCTTTCTACTCAAGCTACAGACTACCAAAAAGAGGTCGTTGAGCGGCTTCATTTGCCTTTTCCTCTACTATCAGACAGTTCGTTCTCCTTTTCACGAGCTCTTGTACTACCACTATTTGTAGTGGGAGGGATGATCTTAATCAAAAGACTGACTCTAATTATCAATAACGGGAAAATTGAACATGTGTTCTATCGAGTCCTTCAACCTGAACGAAATGCATCGGATGTAATAGCGTGGCTTTCATCGCGATATATCTAGAATCTGTTATTAAGCTTTGCAGTTCATGATTACTGTGCGTGCCTGTGAGAGTTCATGAAACATATTATAGCAATAATGTAGTAAAGCTCGCCCTACTTCGGTAAGAATTTTCAAACCGATTAAAGGAGACATACCGACCTCGTGTTCAAGTAAACGAATTTGCTGACTGTGTAGTTTCTCCAATTTCTCCAGCTATCAGTTCTATAGTATTCTCAACTTTACGTCAAGAATTGCATAAATAATGTTCGGATTTTGGTGCGAAAGAACTATCAAAATTAAGTAACAATTCTTTTTATTGGAGGTAGTTGTCTCTAAATATTTTGAGTTATAGAAAGTATAAAGGGACAACACTACAATATTTATGGATTGGATAAAAGTATCGTTTATGGATATTTAAATGAATCCAATTAATAGGTATCATATTTATTAAAATAATCATTATCTGTGTAACTAAAAAAGTTACCTTATTGATGGCGCTATAGCCAAGTGGTAAGGCCAAGCTCTGCAAAAGCTTGATCCCTAGTTCGAATCTAGGTAGCGCCTCTTAATCAAGTACCTTTATCTCGGAAGACGAAAAGCTATCTTACAAATTCAGTGGTTCACTTCATATATTGAAGTGCTTTTTTAATTCAACAGATAGACAGAAAGAAGACTTAAAAGCACCTTCTATCAATAGCCTCGATAATGATGATCTTTGTACAGAGAATATCGAATATTATAAAAATCTAGGTTGCTTCGTAAATATCCTGGAAACAGAAGGAGTGATATTTTGAATTCAATAATAAATGTATTGAAAATGGCCAAATTAGGGGAGAAACTCAAAACAGAGCTTCGTCATAGTTGGTTGTCGAATGGACGTAGAGAGAGTGTCGCAGAACACACTTGGCTAACTACCTTGATGGCTATGACAATTGAGCCTTACCTGCCTAAGAAGGTGAATGGAGAGAAACTTATAAAAATGTTAATTATTCATGACTTAGTGGAAATCTATGCAACGGACATTCCTGCATTTAAAACGATGAATAGCCCTGAAATGAGGTCAAATAAAAAACAAAATGAAATCCAAGCTATTGAAAAAATACGTGAGATCTTAAGTGATAAAAATGGACAGCAATTTTATGATTTATGGTTTGAATTTGAGGGGAAAGAGACGTACGAAGCAAAGGTTGCAAATGCTTTGGATAAACTGGAAGCTCAATTACAACATAATGCAGCACCTATTGAAACATGGCTGCCCATTGAGTATAAAATGACGTTTATGCTAGGAAGGCATATTGATTTTGATCCTGTTCTATCTCAACTGAAAGAATTTATTGAAGATGAAGGTGAAAGAAAAATGAAAGAAGCTGGTATAAATATAGATGATTCTTCTCTTCAAGTTCAATGCTGACTTCATGGACAATCTCCGTGACACACAGGTTCGAATATGGACGAGTGATTACTGGAGGGAGGGAGTTTAGCTTCAGTTTGAGGACCATATAGGTTATCAAACGGTACTATTAATTAATAAAATATGGATGTAAATATTATCATTAAAAGTATAGTAGGAGTGTTTGATTTTGGAAAAATACAAAGTTTTGACTATAGCAGGTTCGGATAGTAGTGGAGGTGCCGGTATTCAAGCCGATTTAAAAACATTTCAAGAGCTCGATGTATATGGAATGACTGCACTAACGACAATTGTTACGATGGATCCAAATGAACATTGGAAACATAATATACTCCCATTAGGAATCATGACTGTAAAAGAACAATTAAGAACAATTTTAGAAGGAATTGGTGTAGAGGCATTAAAAACCGGAATGCTTGGGTCAGTCCAATTAATTGAACTTGTTTCCGATGTAATAGAACAATATCAATTGGATAATGTTATTGTAGATCCTGTTCTAATTTGTAAAGGTGTAACTGAAGTGATATATCCTGAAACAATAGTTAGTTTACGTGAATCACTCATACCAAAAGCTACAATTGTTACACCCAATCTACTTGAAGCAGCACATTTAAGTATGATGGAACCGATTAAATCTATCGAGGGGATGAAAAAGGCCGCAAAGATTATTTACGATTTAGGCCCAAAATATGTTTTAGTTAAAGGTGGAAGCCGCTTAGAGCATGAGACAGCCTTAGACTTATTATATGATGGGGAAAATTTTGAATTTATACAGTCAGAAAGATTTCAAACCAGTCATATACATGGGGCAGGTTGTACTTACTCTGCAGCAATTACTGCAGAGCTGGCAAAAGGGAAGTCTGTTATAGAAGCGGTAAGGACCGCAAAGTTGTTTATAACTGAAGCAATACGTGGTTCATTCGCGCTTAATCAATTTGTAGGATCAACAAATCATAGTGCATACAAATATTCGTGAGGGTGAGAGTTCATTTAATGAAAAAATTAGGGAGATGAAGATTTACCAAGTTACTGAGGCGGTTAGTTATGAATTACATTATCACAAGCAAGATTGGAATTCGTCTAGCACAGACAATGAAGAGAAATGAACATTGTTTGAGAACGCCATGTCCAAATTGTTCAGTTGAAGTTCCTTGAGGCCTTATCAGGTATGATGGAACCTTCACTCTGTGATAACGGTATCAATATTTCTACGTTGTTTTAAAATGCTTAAAGATAAAATCCCCACCCATTCATTGAAACATAAAATAGATACAGTTTGCCTCGGTGAGAGGGATTCTCGCCAGTGCAGCTTGTTAGAGGTGTAATATGACAAAGATAGATTTTAATAACACTCAGATGCCTTCACCAAGTTGCATCGTTGACGAGAGACTGCTGAAGCGTAATTTGGAAGTACTGGATTCAGTACAAAAACGTACGGGAGCCAGTATCCTACTCGCTCTTAAAGGATTCTCAATGTGGTCCACATTCCCTCTCGTAGGAGAGTATCTTAAAGGGGTAACATCCAGTTCTCTGTTTGAGGCTCGTCTCGGCTTTGAGAAAATGGGAAAGGAAGTTCACGCATACCAACCAGCTTACAGCGATCATGAAATTGATGAGATGCTTAGTTATGTAGATCATATAGTCTTTAACTCCTTTGACCAATTGAAGAAGTTCAAAGACAAAGTGAAGAATGTGAAAGATAAAAACATCGAGATAGGTCTGCGGGTAAACCCTGAATATTCAGAGACAGAGACCGCTCTATATGATCCTTGTTATGCTCATTCCCGTCTTGGCATCACACTGGCTAACTTCAAGCCGGATGAACTGGATGGTGTAGACGGTATTCACTTTCACAGTATGTGTGAACAGAATTCTGATACATTGGAGCGTACAATCGAGGTCGTAGAAGATAAATTCGGCGAGTATATTCATAAGATGAAGTGGCTGAACCTAGGTGGCGGTCATCATATCACAAGACCGGATTATGATATTGAAGCTCTCATTCGTATTATTAACCATTTGAAGGAAACGTACAAGGTTGAAGTCTACCTGGAGCCAGGTGAAGCAATCGCCCTGAACACGGGTTACCTGGTAGCAACTGTTCTTGATATCGTCACCAATGGTATAGAAATCGCCATTTTGGATACTTCTGCGGAATGCCATATGCCGGATGTCCTTGCGATGCCTTATCGTCCGCAAATTATGGGCGCTGGACAGCCTGAAGAGAAGGCATACACTTACCGTTTGGGTGGTATGACTTGTCTGGCTGGTGACGTGATCGGCGATTATTCTTTTGAGAAACCGCTGCAAGTGGGTGATAGATTGGTCTTTTTGGATATGGCCCACTATACAATGGTTAAAAATCATATGTTTAATGGTATGAATCTTCCTTCGATTGTAACATATAATGAAGAGCAAGGTATCAATGTAATACGTCAATTCAAATATGAAGATTACAGCAATCGTTTGTCTTAATCCTTACCTCTTATATAGTAATGGAGAACCTCTGTCGTTGAAAGCAGAGTCAGAGTCCAGACAAACCCCTTTGTTTCGAATAAAACTTAGGAGTTTGTCTTGTTTTTTAGCAAGGACGAGCAAAAATATGCCTAATTTGTGTTTTGAACCACCTGACCCCCATAGCCAGGTGACCATTTTTTGAGATTCATACATGCATAAACGAGCATGGCATGCGATGGACACCTTTCTTAGCCCTCGTAAGGTCGTCCATCGCATGCCATGCTTTTCCTATAGAGCTGCAAATATGCGTTCAATCGTTTCCTTGCATTTGGCATAGATTTTTTTGTTCTGCTCGGTATGGCGAAGGTCTTCAGTGAATGGCAATCTGAAAGCGGCCTTCGTAACCGTTTTCACTCAGAATTTTTTACACCTCAATTCACAAGTTTTCTTTACCTATTCGACAAAAAAATTGTGCAACTATTTTATTTTAATTATGGACTGATCTAATTAGTAGCTTATGGATGTTTGAATCCCCTCCAATAATAGATAAACTATCATTGATTCCTAGTTTTAATCGGGGTGGCGCTTCTAAAATGAAGAAGTCTTAATTTAACTAAATAGGTATATATTTATTTTTTTGAAATCAGTTCGGAAAATTCCAATTTGGTATGGTTTTGGAATTTATGTCATTTGTTTATAAGTGTTATAATTTTTGCTTATAAAGGTTTGAGATATACTTTCACCTTTCAAATATTCTTTGGCGGTATTGTTCTCCTTATTATCGATTCTAGCTTTGAAAACTTTATTCATTATCCTGATAGAGTTAGTTTTTCTTTTTAAGTATGTTATTAGTTTCGTTTTTTTTAATGCTTTTTCGGGAAGGTATAGCAGTCGATTTAATCGGCTCTGATTTGTGACCATTGAAGAATGTGAAGGTTTTCTAGCCCGAAGAAGCATCAAACATAAAAATCACAAAATTAAGGAGGTTACTGGATTGGCTATTTTGTTAATGTTATTTGCAATATTGGCTGGGATGGCTCTTCCTACCCAATTTAGCGTTAATTCGCAATTACGAACTGTAGTGGGCTCGCCTATTATAGCTTCTGCCATTTCTTTCGTGGTTGGAGCCGTAGTTTTAATTATCGTGTCGTTATTTGGAAAGGGAATTTATATTAAAAAAGAATGGTTTGAAGCACCTTGGTGGATGTGGACGGGGGGATTGCTGGGGGCTTCTTATGTGTTGGCAACCACTATTCTTATGCCTAAAATAGGTGCCGCTTCCACAGTTGGCTATATTTTGGCAGGGCAGGTGATTGCCTCTATTTTAATTGATCACTTTGGCTTGATTGGTGCAAATACGCACACTCTTAGCTTTCCTCGATTAGTAGGATCACTTTTAGTGGTTGGAGGAGTCATTCTAATTCAAAAATTTTAATTATAAATTGGATAGGTCTAAAGTTCTTATTTGGAGCGTTTATAACTATCCATGAGCTGTTATACTCGTGCTCAATTCAAATTCTATAAATACCTATATTGTTACGGGTTTGATCTTTAATAAACTGTTGTGATAGGGATGGCTGGGAATAAAACCAAAAACTAATATTTTGCATTTGCCAGTAGTTGTTCAGTGAAATAAAGCATAAAAACTATGAGACAAATTTTCCCTCACTGAGCAAGATAAACAGGTCGAATGGCATTTTATTGGTCACTTACAAATGAACAAAGTAAAAGATGTTGTGAAAAATGTAATACTTATCCATTCTATAGTTCGCCTGAAGTTGGGACAAGCGTTGCATCATCAGCTCACTAAAGAGAAGAAAACCATGGATATTTTGGTTCAAATTAATTTTTCTCACTAGGAAAGTAAATTTGGAGCCCCTCCGGAAACGGCGCTGGAGTTGGTAAAGCAACTGTCCTAATTCGAAACGCTACACATAAAAGACCTAATGACAATTGGAAAGCTAAACGCTATAAACGAAGAAACAAGACATTGTTTTCGATTGTTAAAGAATATCTAAGCACAAATAAAGAGAAAAACTATCCCATGTGGTACGGACACTCTTTCAATGGGGATGTCTGGCGATTACAAAGTAGCTATTGAAAAAGGTGCTACGCTCGAGTAGGAACAAATGTTCGGGACAAAGCTATTTATCAGATGGGTATTATTAGAAAGAAAACATGCATGGGAATGATTAAGAGAGAGGTAGGAGAACACAAATGAACGAGAAATCCCATTCACTTCGTGGCCGAGATTTCATATCGCCCACCATAGCCGCTTTAATTTCAGTTATTGTCAACTACGGGGGTACTTTTATTCTGGTATTCCAGGCAGCGAAAGTTGCCGGTTTAAGCCCCGAAATGACGGCGTCGTGGATTTGGTCCATTTCTATAGGCGTTGGTGTAACCGGGATTTGGCTGAGTTATCGGTATCGAGAGCCCATCATTACAGCTTGGTCGACACCAGGTGTTGCATTTCTTGTTTCGGCGTTGGCGGTCACACCTTATCCTGAGGCTATCGGTGCTTACATGATTTCTGCAGCAGGTTTTATTGTTTTAGGGCTCTCTGGTATGTTTGAACGTTTTGTCCGGATTATTCCTCCAGGTATCGCTTCAGGTTTATTGGCAGGCATTCTATTGCAGTTTGGCATTTCAGCCTTTGAAGGAGCAAAAATAGATCCTCTGCTTGTTGTTACATTGTTTGTCGCCTACATCTTGTTAAGGCGCTTTACGTCCCGGTATGCAATTGTAGGTATTTTGGTCATCGGACTCATTTATTTAGTTAGTTTGGGAAAAGTAGATTTCAGCTCCGTTAGCTTAGCAGTTGCATCACCTGTTTTTGTCTTTCCGGAGTTTTCGCTACATGCAGTATTGGGTGTAGCACTGCCTTTGTTTATTATTACCTTGACTGGGCAATATATGCCCGGCATGCTTGTCTTGCGAAATGACGGATTTAAAACGAGCGCAAATCCCATTTTGACAGTAACGGGATTGGGTTCTCTCATAACAGCACCATTTGGTTCACATGCTTTCAATGTAGCAGCCATTACAGCAGCAATTTGTACAGGGAAAGATGCACATGAGGATTCTTCAAAGCGTTATATTGCAGGCATTGCCTGTGGTGTTTTTTACATTATTGTTGGTATTTTCGGGGTGACATTGGCAGCTTTGTTTTTGATTCTTCCCGCTAGCTTTATTGCAACGCTAGCCGGCTTGGCTCTAATCGGAACAATTGGCGGTAGCCTTGCTAATGCGTTGACCGATCCCAAGGGTCGTGAGACTGCCTTGATTACTTTTTTGGCAACAGCAGCAAATGTAACTTTACTTGGTGTAGGCGGAGCATTTTGGGGACTTATTGCAGGCTTGGTAGCTCATCTACTGATACATGGTAAATTAAAAAAAAGAAGTATCAACTGACTGAAGCGGAACAAGCTAAAATTGCGGAAGCTGCTGAGGCAACGGCTGGTATGGCGCTTAAACGCGCGTACTTTCTGATTTCGAGTCGCTGGTGGTGTAGCTCGAATGGCTGACCCAACAATTGTAGAAGAAGTGATGAGGGTATATCCATTCCGGTAATGGTCCAAATTTGTATCGGACATTACGTCGAGGCCAAAGTACTGGAATCATGGGGGGGGGGGGCGATTATATTGATGAAAGCGAAGTGTTAACCCCCGCAGATGAAGTTTATCATATCAGTATAGATGAGTTTACTGTGCCATTCGTTTGCGGTGCGAAAGACCTCGGCGTAGCTAACCTTAAAATAATAATTATACGGAAGGAACATAAATTATGGCAAGAGAATAGACTATTACAACATTGCGCCTGAAGCATTTAATATAATAATGAGATGGAAGCTTATATCAAGCAGACAGAAATCAGTGCAAAACTTATTGAGTTAATTAAAACCAGAGCATCGCAAATCAACGGCTGCGCATTCTGCTGAAATATGCATGCCGCCGACGCCAAAAAAATAGGTGAATCGGAACAGCGCATTTATTGTGTAGGTACTTGGGAGGAATGTATATTTTATTCTGAAGAAGAAAAAGTGGTATTAGAGCTTACGGAACATGTCACGCTTGTTTCACATAAACGTGTTCCGGATCAAGTTTACGATCGTGTGCGGCAACACTACGGGGAAAAAGGATATACGGACTTAATTTTCATCATTAATCAAATTAATGTTGGAATCGGCTTTCTATTGGCTATGAGGCCGAGTAAATTAGCTGACCCGTGTACAGCTCCTAATGGGAACCATTGATAGAACAAATGAAACGTGCCTCCAAAAAGCAGAATCCGTTCGATCATTAAGAAAAGGGGTGCTACTGCGTGAATGAGCCACGTTCTTTTTCTGGGATGTGGTTTTTAATATTTTTTTAGGAGAATCACATGATGAGAAATATTTTGGAGAAACTGACGGGTCAACAACTTGCCGAAGTAAAGCGACAACTGGATATTCGGGAATTAATGTGCAGTTGAGCGGTAACGTCGGCGCCGCGAAAGGGGGGAATCAAAGAAGTAAGTTACACAATTGGTTATTTCCACTTATGGAGCAGTTCAAACAGGTAGAATGGCATTTTATCGGGCATCTGCAAACGAATAAAATAAAGGATGTTGTCAAATATGTCACGTTCATTCATTCTGTGGACCGTTTGAAGTTGGGACAAGCGTTGCATAACTATCTCGTCAAAGAGAACAAGACCATGAATATACTGGTACAAATCAATACCTCCTACGAGGAAAGCAAATTTGGTGCTCCGCCTGAATTGGCATTGGAATTGGTGGAACAATTGTCTCAGTTCGAAACATTAAACATAAAAGGCTTAATGACGATTGGTAAACTAAATGCCACAAACGATGAAACCCGGCACTAATTTCCAATTATTAAAATCTATTCAAACACAAATAAAGGAGAAAAAGTTTCCGCGTGTAGAAATGGATATCCTTTCAATGGGAATGTCCGGAGATTTCAAAGTGTCTATTGAAGAAGGAGCTACTATTATCCGTGTAGGGACAAGTGTATTCGGTCCGCGTTATTTGCCGGACGAATATTATTGGAACGAGAATATGCGCCAGGAAGATTAGAAGAGAGATCATGGAAATAATTAATCACTATTGATGTGGATGTAACCCCTAGCAGATTGACTCTACTGTTAGTTCAGGGGAATCTCTTCAAAATCTTAAAGCGAGTCGAATACAAAAATTCAGAAAAATTTGGAGACAAAAAATGAAGACAGGTACAAAGCGGGTTAAAAGAGGGATGGCAGAAATGCAAAAAGGTGGTGTCTATGAAGGTTGTTTCCATTCCAGTTATGGCAAAGGCTCGCATAGGCCATTACCTTGAGGCGAAAATTCTTGAATCAATGGGCGTTGACTACAGTAATGATGAATCTATTCACGTAGAGGCATAAATCCGTAGACGTCACTATAAGCCCAGATAGATGATCAATCACCGTCTCTACGAGATTCGAAGAAACTATCTTCTCCAATTATTAAAAGAGAATATGGGTTAAAGGGATTATCCTATTCTTTCTTTTAGCACCAATTGCAGTTAATTGTCCCTAGCTTTTAGGGTGTAGAAATACTAATTTGCTATTCCGTTAACTAAAACCCAATGAGGAGAGGCTGTTTGAGTTGCCGACTCCCTTATCATATTGCTAACCTGATTCAAAATTCGTGTGCATGATAATCTCGACATCGTCATTCTAAAAGGGGATTTCCTAGACATATTTTCGATAATGAATTGAAGAAGCTTTATAACCGTTTTTTTGCGCTGCCATAACCGTTCATTTCGGGCGGTCGCACGTGCTATGTGACTTTAAATAAGGAGGAATTTTGGGTGGAATTTACTGAACTGGTTCATGAGTTGAGAGGCGAAGTAATTGAGAATGTACACTACGGAGCGATTTGTGTAGTGGATGAGAGAGGGAAAGTTGTCCATCGGGCGGGCGATCCTGAACATATGACCTTTCTCCGCTCGGCGGCCAAGCCTTTTCAAGCTATCCCTGTGTTGAAGCGGCGGATTCCGGAAATCTATGAACTGACCGGGGGAGAGACAGCTTTGTTTGCTGGGTCTCATCGTGGGGAGGAGTACCATATCGCTGCGCTCGAGTCAATGTACAAAGAATGGATGAATGAATACGAGTCACCTTGGTCAATATTTGAAAAAGTAAGTTTAGCCAATCATATAGACCGCACTGAAATTCTGAAAACGCTGGGTAATGCAGAAGTAAAAAAGATTAAAAAAATGTTTTGACTGATTCTAGAAGAGAACTAATTAAATTAAGTGGATTTGATTTTAACACATTGAAACAATATTTGGGAGTAGATTTATCCGTTCTCAACAAATCTGTAATATCAACTCTTCTAAAGCCAGTGGAGTATTATCAAGAACCTATTTCTACTTGGTTTCCTCAATCACTAAATTGGTGTCCAGAATGTATTAAAGGAGGATATCATAGTTGGTTACATCAATTCTCGTTGTTTCATAGTTGCCCGATTCATCAAATTAAACTATTGAGTTCGTGTCCAAAGTGCTTGAATCGGATTCCTTTCCTACTTAGCGATTTAGCACTAAACGAGCCATTTACCTGTAAGTGTGGATTTAAACTAGCCGATATCGGTAGCACCCCTTGGTCCCAATGGAAAATGAAGGTAGAGATAGCGGATGTTCCAGTTTCTAAATGGATAGCACAAGGGAAGAGAGATGATTCTAATCGATTGCTTTTTTCACCTCTAGTTAGTTCAATCCAACATTTTACTCTGGAACCTAAAATTCAATCTAAGTGTTTTTTTAATGTGAAAGTTACCTCAACTCAAGATTACTCATATAGAGATGAATTTAAAAATGATTTATATAAGCAAAATTGTAGATGTTTCAAAACTATAGATCATTATGTTAGAAAGAAATTCATCAAAAAACATCTTAAATGTATACTAATGCTTCAAGAACTTAGAAAAAATGAAAATGAAGAGTTTCCTCCCATTTGTCCATATGCCTATGCATATGTATTCTGGAAGCAAACTTTATTAGGGAGAGAGCATTTTTACAATAATCTAGTTATTTCTAGAAGAAGACCCGGTATAACTGTTGCAACTGAACTTATAGAGGACATCATAGATGACTACAAAAATAGGCTCTTTGCTCATACCAATCTGTCTATATATGATAACAGAGAAATGTTTCACTGGGTAATAAATCGTGTGACATCTGAACTATGTCTCAATTATTTTTACGAATGGCTTAAAATAGCGGTGGAAGGAGCCGAACAAATTAGTGTTCCGAATCGAGATAAATTAGATATTATGTTACAGAATAGTATTCCTAGAGCAATTCTTAAACACAACTCTGATGTGAGTCAGAAACAAAAGATCGAAATCATTCTTCCAAATATTGATAGAAGAATTAATTTAAATGAATTTAAATGCACGCTAAGTACTAAAACAATGAAGAAATTGTTATTCAAGATGAATTCTTTTAAGCCATTAAGTGTAGCCATGAGAATTTACGAGAATCCAAGTGATGAAAATAAACGAATTGAATCTTACGTTAAGCAATATGTAATGAAGTTAAGAATATAAAAAAACAAACAGATTTAATTCGCCTTTATTAGGCGATTTTTTATTTTTGCTGTAATAATAATCATGAGATATAATTAAAATTATGCATGGGAAATGAGATAAGATTCTTGTCATTTATGAGATAAAGTTCTTGTCATCCGACAAATCTTGAAAATCGCAATGCTCGTTATGAGTGAATGCGTCGCTAGACATTTAGTCAAAATACGGATTTTGTGAAGATGTTCAAGAGAAACCGCGTAGCGACACGGTTTCATCGGTCCATATTATTCACAGCATTACGCATCTCTTCATCTGTTAAGTGAGTATATATCATTGTTGTTTGAATGGAAGAATGCCCTAATTGATTCTTTAGTCTTGGGACATCGTTATTTTCAAGATGATATCGCGTTGCAAATGAATGCCTGAGCGAATGCACTGTTAGAGAAGGTTTCCCAAAGGCAGTTGCATATTTTTCAATCAGCTTTTCAATTGATCGTTGTGTCAGACGACGGCTTTTTCCTTTACGACCTACAGGAGCTGCAATGAATAAATAGTTTTCTTGTTTATCTGGTAAATATCTTGTTTCTCTGATCTGCAGATAACTTTCTAAATCCATTAAAGCCTGTTTGCTAAAGTAAACGTATTGTTCTTTATCACCTTTACGTACCACTCGAACTAAAGCTTTATTCATATCTAAGTCATCCATATTAATTCCTGCAACCTCAGACAATCTAAGCCCTGAACCTAATATCAGCGAAACGATTGCTGTATCACGCTCACGATTAAACTGATGAAACGTAAAAATACGCTTGTTTTCTTTATGTTTTTCACCAAAATCATAAGCTACAAATTGCCTGAATAATTCGAAATCATCATTTCTTAGAATTTTTCCTTCAATACGGTTTGCAATGGTTTCTTGGCTTTCTTTGATAGCATTCAAATCCATTTTGGCCATTACATTTCGTTGAATATAAGGCTTCAAGTCGCTTGTTTCAGCCTTATTCTGAAGGTAATCAAACAACGATTTTAGAGAGGACAATTTGCGATTTATCGTAAGTTTCTTGTTTCCAAGTTGATAATCCAGGAATGACAAGAAGTTTTCCACTTCACGTATTGTTAATAACTCCAATGTTTCTAAGGTTATTTCTTTCCGATTTGATGAAGTTAGATTCTCTGCAATAAGCCAATCGAAAAAAATAATGTAATCATGACAGTAATTAAGAAGTGTTGTTGGAGATAACTTGCGTTTTTTGCTATCTATAAATTCTGTTACATACCAAGGTAAATCGGACAATTTTTCATCAATACGTTGCATGTAGTGATTTTTCATTAGTTTATCCATTTATGTACAAACCTCCATGGATTCATCATAACCCATCATTATTTATTCGTCAAATTATTATTTTACGTAATTTTAATATTCATCTTACATTATGGCATGGTAATTCTGAATATCCCTATGAATAGGAGAATTTTGTTTTTTTTCAGCACACGTTCAACCCAAAGTCTTTTGGCTTCTGCTTTATCTTGAGCTAGCTTGGTTCCACAGTTAAGAAAACCCGCCTAAGCATGGGTTAAAAAGTTCTAAGGCTTAACATCTGTTTTATCATTCTCTGCGATACTGAGTATTAATCTAACTTTACCCATCTATAGAATATAGATAGCATTTCACCTAGATTTCCTGGGCCCCCTGCAGAAAATAAACTGCTCTCGATATTGCAGTGAATCCAGTCATCATCGCTTCTCTCTATTATAAGCGCATTAAATTTTTTGTTTCTAGTTCTGTTTCTTTTAAATTAATTTTAATATGCCATCCTGGGTTATCAAGCGTTGTTATTTTTATTCGTTCTTGATGCTCCCAATCTTCATCGCAGTGTAAATAATACCATTCTTGTAACCAAGTTAATATATCCAATCATTACACTCCTTATGGCTTACGTAAATTTTTCGTCACAGGCAAAAAGATTGAATTTTTGGATCATCATAATTACAAATTGCTAAAACTTTTATTTTATCAGTACTTCCATCCTCTAGTAAAACCTCACCATATTCACCTATTTCTGAATAACATATCAGTTTAGCACCTCAGTTTCATTAAGCATTTACTCACCTTGTTCTTTCTAAACTTTGATTTGTTGATTTTCACAGATTGATCTGTTCTAATAAAATTCCCTTGAGTATCCCACTCTTCTAAATGATAATTCTGCAATGAATGGATTTATTTCAGTTTAAGTTCCTTTCCCTAATAATTTTCTATATCGTCCATTACATCTATAACTTAACATTTCTATACTGTGTTTGCCTAAGTTGCTTCCAGTACTTTTCCTCGCGCTCTTCCTGAGAAAGCTTTTCACCATGTTATCCTGTCGTTCAAACAAATTTAATTATCGACCAAGCCCCTGTTCTGCCATAAAAAAACAACTCACCAGGAGTTGTTTTTAATATTCATGCTTCTTTGTAAGAACCCACGTACCTAATCTGTTTAAAATCTTTGGGTAATCCATGGATAAATGTATTTCTAATGATCTTTAATATTCATTAGATACTCAACTAAGGTCGCAAAACCAATGATTGAGGAGAAAATCCTTCTTGATGCGCCTTCTTCATGACTTCGCTTTCCGGCCGACGTGTCCGGTTTGAAATTCTTATTTTGCCTGTTATAGATGCGAAGGACATTAGCTCTTGCTTGGTTTGCACCTTATCCGTTTTGTTGCACAGGCCTCTGCCAAGATTTTTAAAGCACACGGATAAAGATTGAAGGCAAAAAAATTCAACTCAGGAGTTATATATATCTCTATTCAGGTTCACAATGTCTTGGTGCGAATATCCCCCAGTAGCTGCCGATAGCTTCTCTATCACTTTATCGCGGTGGAATGGAGCTTTTTCTTTATTTGCTTTTTTTAATGCTTCGGTTAGTTCCTCTTTGGTAAGTTCTGTGCAGTACGCAGGGGTTCCTGGCTGTTGTCGCCACGAATCACTTAAAGATCCGCTATCTACTGGGTCGAAGCCGAGCTCATTTACTACGTTCATGGTTATTTGTTTATGCGACTGGTTATCACCAGCAATCGCTATGGCAAGTCGTCCACTGGTACCTTCGGGAGCTCCTTTATATTCTAACGTATAGGCTAATAAATTGTTGAAAGCTTTAGTGATAGGTCTCCCTAACTGATTTGATACCCAAACACTTTCAACCAACCCATTCTCAATTTCTTCAATTTTATTGTCTCTATACGGATAATAATTTGAAGTGTCAACAACGACTACTTCCTCCCCAACTTTATCTACAATGCTGCGAATGCTTGGCAGTGCGTTGAAAGGGATCGATATGACTAGAACAGCAATGTTTGTTATTACTTCATCTACACTCACTGGTGTACCTGCAAGTTCTTTTCCCTCTAGCCGTTCAATCCCGCGAGCATCTGCAATTTTGACATCATGTCCATTCTCAATTAATTTTTTTGCGATATTCGACGCGATGGGTCCTGCACCTATAATTCCAAATCTCATTTTCATTTCTCCCTATTCTAAAAGTTATTTTACGTCGCTGATCGGGTAGTAAGAAATTATTATTATTTTTTATTTTAGACTTCCGTGTTGGTAGGGAACTCCCATATTCTCACGCAGTGTTTTACCCTCATATTCTCTGTAGAACAAACCGCGGTCCTGCAAAATTGGGACAACCAGTTCCACAAAATCAGCAACTCCATCATAGGCTATATCCAGAACAACCGAGAAGCCGTCACATGCCTCTGCCAAAAACCATTCTTCCAAGAAGTCAGCAACTTGTAAGGGGGTCCCTGCAACTACCGGATGATAGTTAATGACTCCATAGGCAAGTACGTCTCGTATCGATAGCCCTTGTTTAACAGTCTGATATTATCATAGACGGCTCTAATTGCTCTTTATCGAGTGGCTGATACTGGTTTTCAAATAATACCATGGATTAGAGGTAACCGCGGCTTAAGAGCAGGCTTATCTCCCGACGGAATACCGATACATAGCCCCACCCACGGAATCACATATTTAGGTAAATTCGTTTGATTAGCTGCCTTAAAGATGGCCTCCCGTTGTTCCGCCGTCAGGGTTTATTCGCATAAGAACGAACAGAGGTATGATTTTGAAGTAATTCAAGCATATTATTCAAAGGATGGGTCTCCGTTTTTACTTAATACCAGCTGCTAACTCATCAACCACTTCTTGTACATTTTGGATCTTTTTGATTGGTGTAATTCCAGTACCAACAGTGATAATACCACCTTCGCCGTTACCTTCAAGCATACCGATACGGATTACACTTGAACTACCCCCAACCTTAGCAATTTCTTCACGAGATGCGCCCTGGTTATCCATAGCCACCAATTTTTCAGCAAACGGTGTAGGCAACGAACGATAGTAAGCTGGTAAAGTACGGTACAACAACAAATCTGCTGCAGATGAATCCACTATCATTTGCTTTACTGATTGTGCTGCGGGGTTTTCAACAGTAGGAATAAAACGGCTTCCTAAAAAGACACCTTCTGCCCCCAATTCAAAGGCGCTGGCAACACCGCGAGCATCACCGATTCCACCAGCAGCGATAACTGGAATATCAAGCACATCAACGATCATAGGAGTTATTGTAAACGTACCAATGATACTTGTTGGCAATGTTCCACCCTCATCAAATCCAGTAACAACATAAACGTCAACACCCATAGCTTGAGCAGCCTTTGCATCTTCGATCGTTGGAGTCAAAGGACGATAAACAATCTTAATGCCCGCTTCCTTTAATGGGGTAATGATCTTTTCAGTCAATGTTCCTTCAACACCATTAAGAAGAATAACTTGAACACCTTCTTCAATGACAACTTCTAAAATTGGCCAAGTGAACTTCATATCTGCATCAGTAATCAAAGTTGTACCAAATGATTTATCCGTCAGTTCCTTTGTTTTACGTATCTCGCGGCGCATACGTTCTGCGGTTTCCTCTGGAGAGGTTGTAATTGTCGTTTGACCGGCATTCGGACCAAGAATCCCTAAACCACCCGCATTACTCACGGCAGCAACAAATTCAGCATTCGTAATCCAACTCATAGGTCCTTGTAAAATGGGCTTTTCAATACCAAGAATTTCTGTTACACGATTTTTCATAATTATTATCCTCTCTTTAGCACCATTATTGGCATAATACTGTAAAGCTTAATTGGTCTGCTCTCCGGGTTATGTTACAATAATCATTAGCTTGCTAATAATTTTTGTACTAGTTAGCAGCCTTGGCACTATCATAAGTCCATACGTTTCATTTGCAAAGAAGGCAATTTAAATGAACGTAGTACATATTTTTGTACTTTTAGACTGGGAGCGATATCATGAGGGTATGTAATGAAGGATTTGAAAAAGAGTTTATTGATGAAAAAAGAAATATGTACGCAATAGCCTTTACGCAAAATGTACTTTCGGGGCGATGGAAATATTTCATTATCTGGTATCTGGAAGGGGAAAGACGCCGGTTTACCGAGATAAAAAATTTCCTGAGAGGCTTGTCGCAAGGCTCGCTCACCAAGCAACTCAAGGAGCTGGAGGACGACGGAATTATTCAGCGCGATGTGTATCCAGAAGTTCCGCCACGGGTCGAATATTCGCTGACAGAGAAAGGAAACAAACTGCTGCCTGTCCTAAAGAAGATGGAGGAATTCGGTAAAGAATATGGGGAGAAGCCTGAATTAGATGAAGGATAAAGGCTACCCCCTAATCAGCCAGCACATAAAATCTCGCCATCTGGACCAAATGTATGTTCAGGATTGCTCCTTCAGCCAGCCATTCTAGTCCACCTCAAAAGGAATGGCCTTGCCACTACTTCTAATTGCATAACATATCGGGTAACAGTAAGTTAAGCCAACCTTTGGGGATAGGCCCAAAATATCGAACCTGGTCAAATCGGCAATAGTACCATGTTCTTGTCCATTTCGGCAAAGGGACCAAATTCTTGTCCTTTGCTTAGGACAAGAACTTGTACCGTTAAAAGACAAGAACTTGTACCTATTGGCGTTTTTTGTTCGCCCTCTTTACTTTATTTTAGCATAATAAAAAAAACCTTTGAAAGCGACAGACATGGTCTAGTGTGTCCTGCATTCTTTCTTTGTCCCCAACTCTTCTAATGAAGTTATTTAAAACCCCTAACAATTAATGTTAGGGGCTAACTTCAAGTGAAACCAGTATATCGCGCCCGTTGTGGCCAAAGAATACGTTCATTTTACTTTTAAAAAGTGTATAACTCAATTTATTACCAAGGTAAAAGCAAAGCTTATCAAGAACATCTGAAAAAATCCTATTTCAAAATTATTCTTTGCATATTGAAAGTCTAACAAGGCAATTAATTAAAATCTTGCATTAAGTCATCAATCACTGCTTTTACAGTTCTAATCTCTTTAATTGGAGTAATACCTGTGCCGACAGTAATATAGCCATCCACTTTGTTACCCTCTAGCATTCCGATACGCAGACCACTTGCTCCGCCCATTGCTTTTGCTCTTACTGATCACCCCTTGTTCCACCAATTGCGAACCGTGCTTGTTCTGCGGGCAACTGTTCCGCAATTTCTTCCTGCGGTGCATCTGGTTGAATTTTGACATGAACGAGAAAACGCATGTTTCACTCCTCCTAATATGTTAATATACTGTAAAATCCAAATCTCATTTATTATAGTTTCACACGATCAATACCAATACTTTCACTACAAGCATCGAGTAGGGTATTTTTATTGAAATAAATGTGGGTACAGGGAAGGAACTCCTCCGGCAAGACCCTGCTGTACCTCCCGACTTGTAGCATCAGTCAACAATCTCGTAGAGGTCGGCTTCAATCCCATCGATTGCGGTTCTAGAGATGTCCTTTGGAGATGATTTAGGCGCATGGATGCCAGCTGTCATGTCCGTGTCCATAAACGCTACATGCAATCCGGCACCCCTAACGTTCTTAGCAGCTAATTCTAAGCGTAATGCTTTTGTTACTCCCCATTGAGCAGATTTTGCAGCTGAATATGCCCCTCCTTCATCTATATTGATCCAAGATAATACGAATAGGATATTCAGAATCGAACCCCCTCCATTCTTCTCAATCACTGGTGCGAACGTGCGAATCATTGAAAGTGTACCAGAAACATGAGCGTCGAATTACAAATGAATATCATCCAGCTCACCTGTGAGCAGAGAAGCACCCGTTGCTGAACCAGCGTTGTTAATTAGAAGGGTAACATCCCCTGCGATCTCTGCTGCAGCTACCACAGATTTCGGAGCAGTAATATGAGTTGTAGTGGAATAGCACCAGGCAGATCGACTGATTCTGGGTTCCTCGCACCAGCGTATACTTTAGCTCCTCTTGCTAAAGTTCAAGAGCTAGATGTTTGCCTAAACCTCGATTTGAACCGCTGACAATAGCAACTTGTTTTGAAATATCCATTTTGCTACACCGAATCATTAAATTAAATACATTTTTATCTCCCATCCAAATAAAATTGGTTCAGCTTCGTTTTACAAGTACCTGCCGTTCTCCTTTGCCATTTCGAATGACAAGCTGCTCTGACTATTCGGTTTGCCTGGAGTGACTGCAGGACTCACGGGTGTTCTGTATTGACAAGGTCAGTTGTTGGTCTTCTTCTTTACCTGAACAGGTACGTTGAAATCATCGACGTTAATATGTCCAAACCCGCCTTTGGAGTGGTCAACCACTTTAATGTAAAGCTCCTCGCCGATATAATCCGACGCATCCCAAATCTTTCGTTGATATTCTTCATAATTGGTCGCTGTCTCTTTAAATAACTCTTTGCCGTCCGACGCCCGAACCAGCGCAACATACAGACGATCTATATCCCGGCCGCCGCTGATAAGGAAGTTGATCTTACCGTTCCCACCAAGGACGAAATTTTGAGATCTTAGCGCTCCGGTTAAGCTGTCGCCGCCGGCTTGCTCGTTGAAGCCCCACAAATGGTAGCCGCCCGGAATTTTATGCGACGGGTTGAAGTAAATGTTGTCCCAGAAGAACTGGGTATTGGTCACATGGACATTCTGGAAGGCGTCTCCTTCCGTCATCCATCCTGTTAAGTCGCCCGTAGCAAAATCATGGTTAGGCAACTCTGTAATATCCTTATACACAGAATTATCCCACTTATCGGGTACATAGACCGAAGCAGCCGGTTTACCCGTTAAGGCATTCATATCCCATACTTGCATGGATTTGATATTGATATCGCCATCGGCCCAGATCTGTAAGCCTAAGGAGTCGTATCTGCCTACATAGACACGAGTTGTCAGCTTCTTCTTGTAATTTGCAAAGGATTCAATGACCGAGCGATCGAGAAAGATATGGAGTTTCAAGTTCTCTCCTTCAAGATCTACATATCCTCCTTGAATGCCGTCCACACGCACATCCGGATCAATGCTGCTCTTGGTTCGATCCACATTAAACGTCCCGTTCTTCTTGTCGTAGTAAATGAGCGTCTCTTCTTGGCCTTTTTCCGAGCGGCGTACCTTGAGACCGAATTTCTGGGCCTCACGCGGATCAATCTCCATCACAATCTCTAGCATGTCGCCTTTGACATTTTGGATCAATTGATTGGCGCTCTCCAAATTTTTGTCCGAAAAATCAACCCATTTTTTCCCTCGAAGGCTCTGCAGTTCTTTAATCGGTTCGATATGCAATTTATCATGCTTATCGAGGCTTAGGGAAACCGGCAAAGATAAATTATGAGCCCATCCAGATTGATATTCGGCTTGCGGTGTTCTTACATTTTGCACCATGGAAAATACGACCGTTCTTCCGTCGGGTGTGACCAGACCGCTCTCTGCAGTTAAATAGCCGTCACCTACATCCATTTTGGAGGGTGCCTCCGAATCAGGAATAAATTTAAAGTTATCCCGGTCCCAGGTCCCGATCCAGTAAAAGACCTCAACATCTCTTTGCACATCGTTCGCTGGAGGAACATGCTCCGGCTTTTCATGGGGATTAATCATGAAAATATATTTTTTCTTGCCCGTACTATCTGTGCCTAACGGCAATAACACTGGTAGCTCCCATACCGTACCCAACTCCGGATAACGGCTTCTGTCACTAACGTATAACGGCCCCTTATATTCCCAATTGTACATATCATCGGATACATACACCAAAGCTGTGCCGCTGCTGAAGTCTGGAAGACCAGATGTCACTAACTGATACCACTTGTCCACCTCTTTGTCGTACCATACAAACGGATCGCGGAACTCGTTGTGGATGCCTTTTCCGTTCTGCTCCGTTACCGGTTTAGGATATTTCACCCATTTTTCCAAATAGGGATCGGACAAATCCGCCGGAGATGCCAACCCTGTTCTTTGGTTCGGCGACAAGGAGTCGTTGCCAGCGGTATAGAACAGAACAGGATTGCCGTTTCGATCATACGCTGCACTGCCTGACCACGTGCCGTCCGGATCTAGGGTGCCCGCTTCGGGCGCAAGAGCAGGTCTTACATTTTCCCAGTTCACCATATCGTCACTCACCCAATGCCCCCAGTGGATTTGATGCCAGAATGGACCTTGCGGGTTATGTTGATAAAATAAATGGTATTTGCCGTTATAGTAAATCGGTGCATGTGCTTCATTCATCCAGTTTTGCGGAGGCATCGCGTGGTACTGGGGACGGTGCTGATCTCCGTCAAACACACTTGGATCCTCATCAATGTCCGCATTCGGAATTTTCGGAATTGAACCTCCATGAAGCGCCTTCACGCTCTCATATCCAGCAAGTATCTCCTGGTTCGTAAGGGCTTTATTATGCAGCTTCACTTCATCTAAAAACCCGCTGAACATATTGAAGGAGAACACCCCTGCTAACTCTACAGGTTTATTATTTTTCCCGATGATCAGACTTTCGGTAGATGGTGTGATCGGAACGTTGACGGGGGTTGCTTGGGAAGCCACTTCCTCACCGTTTAGATATAACTTAATTTTTCCATCTTCTTTACTAAAAGTAGCGGCCACATAATTCCACTTGTATTTTTCCAACGGGTGATCCTTTACCCATACCTGAATCCACTGACCGCCGATGCCTACTTGCATCGACCATGTACCGTGCCGATACATACCAAGAGAAAAGCCTTCCGCTTTATCCTGATCGGATTGGTTTACGATCGCAGATAGCTTGTTTCCGTCTCCCCACTCATAGCTACGCGGTGCAACCCATGCTTCGATGGTTAACGCGTCGCTTACAGGCACAGTATCGTTTGCATTGACCTCAATATAATTCGAGTATCCATCGAACAATAAGGCGCCGCCTTTTATTCCGCGCGGAGTCCATCTCGGATCCTTCGATGCCATATACCTGGCGTTGTTAAATACATAGTTCACATCGTGCTTAAGATTGTGTACTTTCTCCAACGCCTTCTTTCCTGCGCCTTCATCAAGGTTTAAGTAGAAAATAGTCCCCCTACCACTTGCTTGGAAACGATCAACGGCAATGCTGGCTTCATTGGAATGATCGACAACCTTTACATAGAGCTTCTTGTTGTAGTGTTCTTGCACATTCCATGAGATTTTCTCGTTCGCGCTGACATTCCCGGTTTTCATAAGCAATGTGTTGCTGTTCGCATCGTAAAGTGCGACATATGCGTTTTCCGGTTTGAGGATATCCAAAATAGTGAAGTTAATTGTTCCGGTTCCCTGAAGCGTGAAAGTATTAGAGGTGATGGAGCCCTTACCTTGCACGGAGGATTTGGCATAGAAGTTCCCTTCTTTGCTCGCATGAGCTTCATCGGTCACTTCAAAAGCATCTCCCTCAACCGTCCAGCCATCGAGATTTCCAGTTTCAAAGCTTGGATTGTCGATTTCATAGCGTTTGAAATCTGGCTTGATATCCGTCGCAACCATTCCTTCAGCTGGCTCCGATTCATGGTACACGGAGAATGCGTCCGCAAAAATGATTCCCCAATCCGAGGTTGCATTATCGACGACCTCCACATACAGTTTCTTGCCCAATTGTGTGGAAAGATCCGCCTTGTATTGCACCATATTGGCAAGCCGCATGCCCTGCGCAGGATCCGGGAAGCCAACGTCGGCGAATGCGCTATTTCCGTATCGGGCAATAACTTGTCCCGTATCGACTTCCACAATATTTATAAATACCTTGTCTGGGTTCTTCGCACCGCCAAGCTTGAAGCTGATCCAGCCGCTTCCGCCCAGCTCGAAAGTGCTGGAACGAAGTATACCTGTCGCAGATTCGTCATACTTCCAGCCGTTTAAATGATAAGCTCCTTCCTGGTTATACGGTATTTTTTCCGCCCACCAAGTCGTTTCGTCGGTTACGCTATTCGGACCGAACGCATCGCCTTTGACAACGGTCCATCCCGTCAAATCTCCTGTTTCAAATCCAGGATTCCGGATTTGATAGACTGAATCCGGAACTGACAATCCCATGTCATTCTTAGGAATATTCTTGATTTGATAAATCGCATCCGTAACCGATGATTTCACATCATTCTTAGGAATGAGCGTTTCTCCAGCAACAGTTCTATTTTCGGATGCGACAGAGATTCCCGGAACAACTAGCTGGAGCACCATAGCCCATATAACCATTCCTAATATCCAACATTTTCCTATTTTGACTTTCCTCATTCTCGAGCCTCCTTCGAAACTTGTTATACTTACGAACATCGATACCTCATTTCGAAATGCTCTCCTTGTACAAAGATGAATAGTCATGAAGAAGGGAGAATATGAATGAAACGTTTCCAATCGGAGGAATGCAAAGTTTCTTGATTATTTTGTGCATGACCCCATTCGTATGGAGCGCCTAAGCAATCGTCTTACCAAATGGACTGCATATCCCATATATCCAAGGATTTAACAAACGGTTCTCCATCTCCCCAAATCTCGAGTCCCAAAGCATCCATACGGCTCGGATATACCCGGGTTGTCAGGCTTTTCAATCCGTTTGCATAGGCTTCGACCATGGAGCGGTCCAAATAAATGTGGAGCTTCAGATTCTCCCCAAGTAGCTCCAACTTCCCGCCTTGAACCCCTCCGCACTTTTCTCCCGGGTGCAGCGTCGTTTTCGACCGGTCGACCAAGAGCATCGTTTGATTCCAATCATAATACAGCAGAGTTTCTTCCTCTCCGTCCGGCGTACAACGGACCTTGATTCCAAATTGTTTGGCGCTGCCGGGCTCCAATTCCAATTGAATCTCAAGCATGTCACCATGAACATCCCTGAGCTGTACATTAGTTTCAGCCAATGACTGGTCCCGAAGCGATAGCCGCTTGGCGCCACGTAGCGATTGAAGCTCCTGAATCGGCTCTATTCCCAGACGTCCGTCATCCCTCAAATATACGCTTAACGGCAAGCCTGCGTTATGAGCCCAGCCCGACTTATATTCCATCTCGGACGTCCGGTCGCCTTGGGCTATCGTAAAGACGATATTTCTGCCGGTCTTCGGATCAACCATTCCGCTCGGTCCGGTAAAATGGAAATCCCCGACGTCAATCAATTGAGGCTCTTCTTGATCGGGGATGAACGAAAGATTTTGCTTGTCAAGTTGCCCGATCCAATAGAACACCTCGACATCCGCTCCCTTCCCCACAGGGCTGACAAGCAGGAGATGTTTGTTCCCCCCCTGCTTGTCACTGCCAAGGGGAAGAAGCACAGGGAGCTCCCAGATGGGTCCAAGGTAAGGAAACTTCTGAATATCTGCTTTAAAAAACGGCCCTTTATACGTCCAATTCAGCATATCCTGTGACGCAAATGCCAGTGCTGCTCCGCCTTCGATTCCGGACCCGACCAGAGCATACCAGCCGTCATCGTCCTTCCATACGAACGGATCCCGGAAATCCCCAAATGCGCCCATTCCCTTCTTTTGCACGATCAACGGCTCCGGATGTTTGACCCAGTGAACCAGATCCGGGTTTCCGTCAAGGGTATAGGTGCTTCGGGCAAGCGCCACGCTCTGATTCGGCGAAGCGCTGTCATTACCTGCCGTAAAGAACAGGACAGGCAGGCCGTCTGCATCATAGGTTGCGCTTCCCGACCAGATCCCGTCCGGTGCGAGCTGATCCTTTTCGGGCGCCAGGGCCACGGGTAGATCACGCCAATGCACCAAATCCTGACTTACCCAATGTCCCCAATGGATCTGATGAAAGAACGGCCCATGCGGGTTATGCTGATAGAACAAATGATATTGCCCGTCAAAATAGATCGGTGCATGGGGTTCGTTCATCCAATGGGCTGGCGGGCTAACATGATATTGCGGTCTGTGCCGATCAAGCAGCAGTGGCGTCCGGTCCAGCTTGATCTCGTCATAGTTTAATTGCGGCCGGATACCTTCGTGAAAGGTATTCAGCACATGCCGATAAGAAGCGGCCACTTCTTCCGCGCTCAGCGCCCGATTATAAATCTTGAGTTCATCAATGATACCGCTAAACATGTGCAGGCTGAACACTTCCGCCAGCAGGCTGCTATGGTTATTCTTGCCGATAAGAAGATCCAAGTCCGTCGCCTCAGCTAGGCGGGAACCACGAGGCAAGGCTGCCGAAGCAATTTCACTACCGTTCAAATACAGCTTGATTTCGCCTTGGTTCCCATCGAACACTGCATTCACGTATGACCATTCATTCTTGGGCAGTTCATGGCCGTCCGGCGACCAAAGTTCCTTCCAGTCCCCTCCTTCCAGCCCAACTTGGAAGGACCAGGAACCGTGACGGAACATACCGAGCAGATAACCCTGCTTACGATCCAGATTGTAGCGGTTCACAATAGCGGACAATTTGCCATCATCCCCCCATTCATAGGAGCGTGGGGCTAACCATACTCCAATGCTTAGCGCTGATCGATACTCTGGCTCGGTGTTCTGATTTCTCTCATCGAACGAATGCGCAATGTAAGTCGAATAACCATCGAACAGGAGCCCATTTCCAATTACTCCCTGTCTCCACCGTGGAGGGCAAGGTTTAGTAAACTCCGCTTGGTTAAATACGTACTGGATATTATCCTGGACTTGGGATACGCTCTCCAGAGCGCTTGTACCGGTTTCTTCATTGAATGCCCAATACATGATCAATCCCCGATTATCGGTTGCATGGCTCATACCTCAACACTCCTTGATGTCTGCTCCGTTGGACCATTGGGAATATGAATGGAGTTAAGAGCATGCATATGAAACGAGTTCAGTACAACTTCCCCTGATTTCGCACTTATCTCAATACGATCCATCGGAGCATCAGGGAATATTTGATCCGTCAGTGCAACCAAACCCTCATTCGCGTACACTTCAACCGCGTTGCGATCCAGCCAGATATGCAGCTTGATCTTCCCATTCTCCGAAACCATTCTAGCACCGTGCTTGCACGCAAACGATGAGTGGAAATCAGTCAGGCCCGATTTCGAACGGTCGATGAATAGCCATTGACGCCAAGGGTCATAACCGATAATAGTCTCACTTTGCCCAGAGGACTTCATTTTAATGTGAACCTCGTCCCCGGAACGAATGTCGATATCCGCTTCAATTTCAAGCAGAACATCATTTATTTTTTGCGTAAACGGCGCCTCTGGCGTAACCTTAACCTCATTCCAGCAGAGCGTTCCTTTCCGCAGCTGCTCTATTTCCCGAACAGGCATTTGGGTCAGAACTACGCCCTCGTCTCGGCTGGTCAATGACAAGACGCGAGGCAGAGTCATTGTGCCTCTCCAGGCCCCGGTAGGCGTTTGGTTAGCATATTTCCAGTTGCTCATCCATCCGATGATCACACGCCGTCCGTCCTGCTCAGCTATATCCGACCAGGTGACCCCCGCATAATTGTCCCGGCCATAATCCAGCCACAGGATATGATCGGCCGGATTGTAATTGATGAACGTATTTCCGTCGAACTCTCCGATAAAGTATTGCGTGCGTGAGCCTTCCGGACAGTTGGGATTATCTCCGATGCTTATGATAAGTACCCATTTGGAATGTCCGCTGTCATCAACCAGCAATTCAAAGAGATCAGGGCATTCCCAAACTCCGTCATGCGAGCCATCAATCTTTCCGAATTCGCCTGACAACGACCATTCACGCAAATTGTCCGAACGATAAAACCGAACGTGGTCTCCCGCGACAAGAGCCATAATCCAGGATTCACTTGGCGAATGCCAGAACACCTTGGGGTCCCGGAAGTCGACCAGATCATGCTCGTCGAGTATTGGGTTCCCCTCATATTTGTGCCAAGTTCGGCCTTTATCACTGCTGTAAGCCAGGCTTTGCCGCTGGCGAGGTTGTCCGGTCTCCGGACAGATGTCTGCATGAGTGAAGAGTGCGATCAATCCATGGGAACCATCGAACAGTCCGCTGCTATTATTCCAGTCAACCACACAGCAACCGGAGAAAATAGCGCCATGCTCATCCGGGAACAGAGCGATAGGCATATGCTCCCAATGAACCAGGTCTTGGCTTACAGCATGACCCCAGTGCATTGGTCCCCATTGGTTACTATAAGGATGGTGCTGATAAAACAGATGATAGACTCCCTCGTAATAGACTAATCCGTTGGGATCATTCAACCAATGGGAGTGAGGTGAAAAATGAAAACCCGGCCTAAATCTATCATCATCGTGCTGTTTATTTGTCTCGATTATCTGGGTAATTTCATCTGTCGTCGGCATAGATTGAAGAGCCCCTTTCCGTGTGGTTACTAATGCACCGCCGGCATTAGCAAAAGTTAGCATACCGATGATTTGCTGTTTGGTCAGCTGATTCAAAGAAACACCGGCTTTCAGTATCTTATATAACAAGCAGCCCAGAAAAGCGTCGCCGGCTCCTGTCGTATCAATGGCCTCTACTTGAAAACCCGGCACATATCCGTCATGACCCGCTAATCGGTAATAGCAGCCTTTTTCCGCTAAAGTTACGACGATCCAGGTGATGCCGAATTGTTGTTGCAGCTCTAACGAGCCTTTTTCCACATCAGTTGTACCCGTTATAAAGTGGAGCTCATCTTCCGATATTTTCAGGATGTCGGCATACTTCATGCCCCAAATGATATTCTGTTTCGCTTCCTCTTTACTCTCCCATAAAGCAAACCGGATATTCGGATCGAATGAAAGCAGGACTCCTGCCTCTTTAGCCTTCACAACTGCCGCTCTTGTTGCCGTACGGGCCGGCTCATGGGTCATCGACACAGAACCAAAGTGCAGTGCATGGCAGTTTTCAATCCTATCAAACGGGACATCCTGCGTGCGCAAGTATGTATCCGCTCCTGGCTTCCGGTAGAAGCTGAACGATCGGTCTCCGTTGTCATCCAGATGGACAAATGCCAGCGTTGTATTGGCTTCATCTGTAAACGAAAGCGCAGACACGTCGATGCCGCCGTTCATCAAGGTATCGTGCAGCAAGGAACCGAATCGATCATCCCCAACTTTGCTAATCAATGTCGCTCTAGCTCCTAAGCGGGATAGAGCAGCTGCTACGTTAGCCGGAGCCCCTCCAGGATTGCATTCAAACTGCTCGTTGCCTCTCGCTGTACGACCTGATGGCGTAAAGTCTATCAATACTTCCCCAATGGTTATTACATCAAGCACAGTTTCTCCCCACCTATCCTTTGATTATTTATTTTTTAAATTTGCATTATAACGGTCCAGCCCTTTTTGATAGATCTCCATCAATTCGTTCAGACCCATCTTCTCCAGTGTCTTCACATAGCGGTCCCACTGCTCATCCACGCCGCCATCGACGATGAACTTGCCTCTTTGGGTATTTACATATTTAATAAGTTCTGGCTCAATCCGATTGATTTTATCTAGTTCATCCGGCTCAAAGAAGATGCTCGGATAGTTTTCCTTTTTCATATATGGAGTGTAATATTTTTCCAAATACTCAGCACGCTTCTGAGCTCGGGGTTCCATATCAACAACTTTTCCGAAGTCATCGAAAGTAATGACGCCCGGATTTCCTGTGCCTGGAGCCACTTTTTGACGGAATTCACCTGCGGAGACTCCTTTGGGAAGCGGCAGGTTCACCAATTTTCCTTTTTCGTCCTTCTTGAATACGACATCCAACGGACCCCAGTGAATTTGAGCCGCCATGTAAGGGTCATACTGTTGATCGATCCAACGCATCGTCATTGCCGGATAACGGTTCTCCTTTGTAATCACGAAGCTACCTCGTCCCGGTCCTCCGCCGTTGTTGCGACCAATCATTTGATCTCCATTTGGGCCTTTAAGCGGGGGCAGCAGAGCATAATCCTTACTACGCTCCGGTCCGACAACTTCTTCGACTTCCCACCAAACGTAGGAGCCGAGCGTTTCATCTGGTGTTTTGCCTTTTGCTAAATACTGAGCGGCGTCCTGGGTGAACGATTCAGGGTCAATCAGCCCCTGTTTATACCAGTTATCATGAATATATTTTAATGCTTCCTTATATTGAGGTTGCGAAGCGGTAAAGATCACTTTACCTTCGCGGACAATCCGATGTTCCAAATTATCCGGAAGACCGAAAGCTCCGAATATGCCGGCAATGTCACTACACCACTGCATGTGCATAAAGCTTAATGGGATTTCATCAGCCTTGCCATTGCCGTTCGGGTCCTTCGTTTTAAAGGCAATCAAAGCCTGCGTGTATTCGTCCAGCGTTTGAGGTACTTTTAAGCCCAGTTTATCGAGCCAATTTTTATTGATGACGTGAAAGAAGGGGTTGGTATCGAGCTTATTCTCTTCCCACGACGGCAGCCCATAGATGTGACCGTCTGGTGCTGTGATGGCTAGTTTAATGTCAGGCCGACGATCTAGAAGCGCTTTCAAATTAGGCGCATATTTATCAATTAAATCCTCCAGCGGAATAATGGTTCCGTCTTTACCATAATTGATTAGATCGTAATCTGTGAATCCGGCTCCGTAAAATGCGTCTGGCAAATCTCCGCTGGCCAACAACAAATTTTTCTTCTCTGCAAAGTCAGCGTCTGGAATGTTTTCCCAGTCAATCTTTACGTTTGTTTGTTTTTCCAGCCGCTTAAAAATTTCCATTTTCGAGTAATCCGGCGCTAAAGCAGCTTTCGGGGATACCATCTTTAATGTCACCGCTTCTTTAACAATCGGAAGGCCGGTTTTATTAAAATTCGCATCCTGATCCGGGTTTACCGCCTGATTTTTTGACTCGCCGCCTCCCGAACATCCGCTAAGCGCAAACACTCCGGCCAGCACTAGAAGCCCAGCACTTTTGAATAACGATTTCATCGTACACAACCTCCTGTTAGATCATTCCACAAGCTGAAAATTTAATTTCGTTGCTCTTCTTATATAGTTGTCTGGATGATGGACTTATCGTTTCTGTTGCACATCACCCCTTTCAGGCACCATGACAATGTTAGCCTTTGATCGAGCCGATCATCACGCCTTTAACAAAGTATTTTTGCAGGAAAGGATACAAAATCAGCAACGGTAGACTGGATACCATGATGACACCATATTTGATAAGCTCTGTAACGCGCATCTTCGCTGCGTAAGATTCCACGTCTATCATCATGCCCGAGTTGGCCTGATTCTGGACAAGAATGTTGCGCAGAACCAGTTGCAACGGATACTTGTTTTCGTCGTTCAAGTAGATCAAAGCGTCAAAGAAACCATTCCAGAAGCCGACAACATGATATAGTACCATTACGGCTATAACGGACTTAGACAAAGGCAATACAATGCTCCAAAAAAATCTGGTATTGGAACAACCATCGATCGAAGCTGCCTCCCACATTTCATCTGGGATGGTCGACTGAAAAAAAGTTCTTACGATAATGACATTAAACACACCTCCCGCTCCAGGAATAACAAGTGCCCAGATCGTATTCAGCATGTGAAGATCTTTGATCAGCAAATAGGTTGGGATCAGCCCTCCACTAAAAAACATGGAGATCAGTAAAAACCACATAATCGCCGATTTTCCCGCCAGTCCTTTACGAGCTAACGGGTAAGCTGCACATACGGTCACGGCTACTCCGATTAATGTTCCTAGACCCGCATATAAAATCGAGTTGGCATAACCAATCCATATAGATGAATCACTGAATATCCGCCCGTATCCATCCAGCGTAAAACCCTTTGGAAAAAACCATACTTCTCCTGAGTAGATGAGATTGGGGTCACTAAGTGAAGCAATCAGCACAAAATACAACGGGAATAATACAAGCAGCATAACTATGGTCAACATGAAGTAGTTAACAATGTCAAACCACATGTCTCCCTTGCTTTTTCTCTTTAATAATTGATTCAAAATGAACTCCCCCTTACCACAGGCTGGTTTCAGTCAACTTTTTGGCGATCCGGTTGACGGTGATTATCAGGATAATATTTACAACAGAATTAAACAGACCAATTGCCGTAGAAAAGCTGTATTGTGCCTTTTGAATCCCGATTTCATAAACATAGGTCGGAATGATATTGGAAGTGGCATAATTCAAATCGTTCTGCATAAGGAAAGCCTTTTCAAAACCGATGCCCATAATGTTACCGAGTGCGAGAATCAATAAGATGACAATCGTCGGCAAAATGCTTGGAATATCCACATGCATTACGCGCTTCCATTTGCTTGCTCCATCCATAATCGCGGCTTCATGCAATTCTGGATTGACCCCTGCCAGTGCAGCAAGGTAAATGATGGTAGCAAAACCTGTCTCTTGCCAAACCCCTGATAAAATATACAAAGGACGGAACCAACCTTCGTCGGCCAAAAACATAATGGGGTCTCCTCCGAACAAGGTGATGATGTGATTCACGATTCCGCTGTTTGGAGACAGAAAAACATTAAGCATACCGACGAGCACTACGGTAGAAATAAAGTGTGGTGCGTAAATTACAGTTTGTACAATTTTCTTGTATCTTTTGGCCAACATCTGATTCAACATAATCGCTATAATAATCGGAGCAGGGAAGCTAAACACAAGCGATAGAACACTGAGTGTAAGTGTATTCGTCATAATCGTCCAGAAGTTATAGGAATCGAAAAAATCAATAAAGTGCTTAAAGCCTACCCACTCGCTTCCCCAGATCCCCCGACTTGGTGAAAAATCCTTAAAAGCAATTTGTATTCCATACATCGGATAGTACTTAAATACGAGATAAATAATAATGATTGGCAGCAAAAACAGATACAGTTCATAGTCACGTTTGACCTGGTTCCATATTTTGCGATTTGGCTTGATCGTGGAATGATCCAACTCACTAGTTCTTGAATTCACCATTACACTCCCTTTCTTGTAAAAGGATATTTTCATTTTTGAAACGTTTCCAATTTATTATAAGAAAAACGTCAGTCGGTGATCCATACCATAAATCCACCGAATGAGTTGAAGTTTTTCCAATGTAAAAAAACTTGCCTAAGATAACGGGAGATGATACATTTGCTGATTCAACTTATTCCTTCGATCTTTTAACAGAGTAGTCTGATTGTAAAATGAAACGTTTCCAATTTTCTAAAAGAAAAGTCAAGTTTGCATATCCAGACTGTGATCCGACTTTACGAGCTAATATCTTTACAATTAAAATCATGTAGTTTCGCCTTGTCTGAAGATAACGGGGAGACGATACACTTGCTGATCTAAAGTTATACCATCGATCTTTTGATACAGTAGTCTGATTGTCAAACGTGCCATCTCCTCCACTGGTTGCCTGATTGTAGACAATATCGGATGAAAATAACGATGATCCTGAATGCCGTCGTAACCGATGACCTTTACATCCTCTGGAATACGAATCCCCTGCCTACCTGCTCTTTCTATATATTTGGCGGCAAACATATCGGTAATAGCGAAAATGCCGTCCACATCCTGATGCTTAGATAGAAATTCGCCAAAATAGGCTTCGTCATCCACAATAGGATCTGGTTTCTCGTATACAACATAGTCTACACCTAATTTTTTCGCCTCATCAATGAAACCTTTTCTTCGATTCATGGTTTCACTAAAAACGGAAGTTACACTTCCCATAAAAGCCGGTTTCTGGGCCCCTGCTTTAACAAGTTCCCTCAAAGCTAGACGGCCTCCCTCATAATTATCGGAGGTTACACAAGTGATTTTTTTGTTGAAATGCCTATCAATACTTAGAATCGGAATGTCATTGCTTACGCTATTTTCTATATCATTGTAAGTAATGCCGACAATACCAGCCACTTTGTTTTGCCGTAGCATATCCAGGTAATACAGTTCCTTTTCTGGCTTGCCGCCGCTATTACATAACATGAGCTTAAAGCCTTCCCGATCCAACTCATCCTCAATGTAATAAGCTAGTTCAGAAAAAAAAGGATGCCAGATACTTGGAAGCAGCAAGGCTACCATCTTGGATTTCCTCATTTTAAAATTTCGAGCGACTTCATTAGGAAAATAATTGAGTTCTTGTATAGCTTTCTCCACTTTCCTTCGTGTATCTGGTTTTACAGAGCCCGAGTTATTAATAACGCGGGACACCGTTCCCACAGCAACACCAGCTATCTTAGCTACATCTCTAATACTTGGCATTTAACCCCCCCATCTCTCTTATGGGAATTATAATAGCACTAAGTTGGAAACGTTTCAATTATTTTTTGAAGCGCTTTTTTTCTGACTTTTTTCATTGCCTACCCCGCATATGAATTTCGTGCCACCTGATTCAATCACACCTATTCGCTTTTTATTCTATTTTTTTACAAACTTACACAATGTACTTTTCGAAGCGACACAAACATGTAGGCAACTCTATAAAATTAGAACTTAATTATTTCAGATTAAGGTTGATGCGAACTGTAGCTTTTATTGTATTAGAAACGGCGATCAAAATGACCGCCACCGCAGTGTAAAATAGATAATCACATCTATTATTTCTTCTTCAAAAAAAATAAAATCTCCTTTTAGAGACCGGTTCTTCTCTCGAGCTCTTCCGGTTTACATCAATGCAATATCCATTTACATATTTTCTGTGAAAAATGATATGAGTGTCTTGACAATCAACATGTCCTGGAAATTTTTCGACTTCCAGACTACTTCGTAATAACGCTTAAGTTCTTCCTCTGTTGGCACGTATGGTAGCTTCCGTCGATTACAGTGGATTGGTGACAACATCGATGCGCTTGATGGAGTAAACGTTGAAAAAGGTAGACTACATATTAATCGGCTTGAAAAAGATGTTCAAGAAGAGGCGAAACAATATAGCGCTGCTCTCTACGACATGTTGCCACGGGTAAAGCTACCAGACCTACTTTTAGAAGTAGCAAGTTGGACTGGGTTTGACGAGCAATTCATTCATGCTTCAACCAATCGTCAACCTAAATCCGAAGAAAAACCGATTGTTCTGGCATCGCTCATGGCTATGGGTACCAATATAGGCTTAACAAAAATGGCTGATGCAACGCCTAGTATCTTAGAATCATTACGTCCGCTGAACCAAGGATAGCATAAAAGCCGGTTACACCCTTAACGTGTGAAAACCGGCTATTTTTGTACTCAGAATTCCTTAGCGTTGTAAATCTGCGTTTTGCTGGTGGTACCCCTTCAAGATCGAAACATTCGCAGTATGTGTGTCCGCAACAGTAAGAATTGCCCTACCGAACTACGGATGGACGGAGCACTTAAGAATTAGCAAAAGAAACCCGAAGTCTCATAAAAGACGTGGGTTTCTCGTCAATCTGAGTAGCCTTTAGGACTACTTTTTATTTCCCAATATTAAACCAACCGGGCATTGCTTGAATTACATTCCAGAGTTTTTCTGGAATATTAAGCTGGTCGAGTTTTGAAACGTTCAACTTAGAATCTACCTCGGCTTCTCGTCCATTTGCGACCATTTCAACCCAAGTAGGATTCATAATTAACGCATGCCCAATGGCAACTAGCGGCAATCCTAATTCCACAGCTTTAAGAGCATCATCCGGTGTTATTATGGAACCAGCAGCCATCACAGGTACCTTACCGTTTGCTCTTTCAAGAATTAATTCAAGCCGTGTTTTTTCATCTTGACTATCTACTGGCTTTGAAGACACATTATCTAATGAAGCATGTATATAATCCAAATTCTGTTCAACAAGAATATCGATTAATTCATACGTGTCTTTCATACGTAATCCGTCCACTTTGGAGGATTCTTCAGGTGAAAATCGGTATCCTAAAATGAATGGTTTTGTAGCATGTTTTTCAATGACATTTTTGATTTCGTTAATAATCGCCAATGGAAAACGTAAGCGATTTTCAAGTGATCCTCCCCATTGGTCCGTCCGTTGATTCGTTGCTGGCGACCAGAAGTTTTGAATTAAAAATCCATGTGCCCCATGAATTTCGACGCCATCAAATCCGGCTTCTATCGCTCGTCTTGTTGTGTCTCCAAAAGCACGTACAATCGACAAAATCTCCTCATGTGATAGTTCTCTTGTTTCTGGAGTTGAACCTAAATTAGTAATTTCGGGTTGCAATGCACTCGCACTAACTGCATCCAATTCGGGCAAAGCTTTATTGCCAGCATGAAAAATCTGTAGGATCACAGGAGAGCCTCCACTTTTCGCTGCCTCAGCTAATTTTCGTAAACTTGGAGTAAATTCATCATTGTACCCGGCGAATTCATTCGTAAAACCCTGTCCATTCGGTGTAACATGAGTACACCCTGTAATGACGAGTCCTACTCCATTCACTCTTTGTTTGTAATACTTTACTTCGTCATCCGAAATGGTAAGATCGTCATTGCTTGACCAGGTTGTCATAGGTGCCATAACAATTCTATTCTTCATTGTTATTCCACTTCTGAATGTGAAGGATTCAAATAACCTACTATATTTTTGATTCATTTCTTTAACCTCGCTATCATATTTTATTTTCTGTTTCAGTGTAATTGGTTACCGTTACAGTAGGTCAAGGATTTATTTTTATATGATTACATATAGAATTGTTGTGCTTTCATTCTCTTTATGATATATATTTAGTTACAGTAACTGTAACTAAAGGTGGGACAAGTAGATGTTGTATTCAATGACATACGTAGTGGAGAATTTAAATGTATCTGCAAAAACACTTAGGTTTTATGAAGAGCAGGGGATATTACCAAATATATCTCGTGACGAAAAAGGCCGTAGAGTTTATAACCAACAACAAATAGATTGGATTTCTTTTATTCGTTGTCTCAAAGAGACAGGAATGCCTCTTTCAAAAATCAAGGATTACAAGGAACTTTATGAATTGGGAAATAGCACCTTTTTGCAAAGAGAGGAGATGTTGATACAGCATAAATTGGAACTTCAGAAGAAAATTGACGAAAGTTTTAAACACATGGAAGAAATAAACTATAAAATTGCCATGTATGAACTTCAGAAAGAAGAGGTTATGAAAAACCCTAACTATAACTTTAAGTGTCACGGTCACGGCCTGGAGATTAAGACGGTGAATTAATGTAATGTACTTGCGCTAACGGGGAACGATAGTTCAATCTCCAACTAAGACTAGGCTGCCGATCAATGTCGGCAGCCTAGCTCTGTCTTTGCACATTAACGTAAACAACCCAACAAGATAAATGTAGGTTTATTCCATACGTTTGAGACGCTGGTATTTCTCCAATCATAGCGAAATTCCCAGAACTTATATTTAACATATTTATCCATCTACTTTGCCCTTGTGACAGCGACGCTGGTACTACCCCTTCTTTGGATGATTACACATAGGGATGCAGCCAATAATAATGCACCCTTTCTCGTTGTGTTATTAAATCAGCAATGTTTAGCTTGCTAAATATATTAAAAAAGATGGAGAACTCATGATAGATTATTCTCCATTTGTTGCATTAATTGTCTTAATATCAGCCGATCTTCCGTAGAAATGGATTGAAGTAGTTTTTCCTGCTGTTGTCTCCATTTGATCTCAACCGGTGTCTCTAATTCTTTGCCTTTGTCCGTTAGGAAAATGCGCATTATCCTTGCATCTTGTTCATCACGTTTACGATATATAAATCCGTTCTGCTCCAATGATTTAACCATGTTCGTTACCGTAGGCGGTTCGCATTTTAAGTGTTCACATAGTTGCATTTGTGTTACCCCATCACCCAACCACAGACGATACAGCAAATTATCTTGCCCTACATAAAGGTTAAGTTCCCTGAGAGATTCACTATAATTTCGACGCATTTGGGAGGAGATTCGATCTAACGACTGACGAATATCACAATCCACTTGATCTGTCATTAATTCATCATCCCTCGACTCGAATGTTATTTAGCGGGCTAACTATATCACGACGAATTTGATGTGTCAAATTAATTTATGATGAACTTCCTTCTGGTCAAAAAAGTTTCTTCCCTGCTTCATTTTTTGGCATATCCCTGTTTGTGGAGATAGTCCATCATTTGTGGCTGAATACTTCTTTGCAGATGATCATGGATGTGGTCACTCCATCCTTTTACTTTTTTCGCTGAGAAAGGGGGCTTTTACAGGTCGATTTTCATAATACTTCAACATGGTCTTATCATAAGTTGCTAATTTCAGTTTATCGAGTGTTTGATACTGGTTTTCATGTAAAACCATGGATTTAGGCAACCTTGGCTTGAGTTCAGGTTTATTTCCAGATGGACTACCAATACATAGTCCCACCAAAGGAATCACATACTTCGGTAAATTCAAAATTTCAGATAATTCATTAATGTTACTTCTCACACCACCAATAAAAACGCCACCAAGTCCAATAGATTCTGCTGCGGTTAAAGCATTTTGCGCCATAAGCCCGGCATCAAATGAACCGATTAAAAGAAATTCTATATATTCAAGGTCAACTTCAGGTGCGATTTGATGATTCCGGTGGAAATCTGAACAAAAAATCCAGAACTCTGCGGCTTCTTCAATATAAGGTTGATTAACCGAAAGTTGCATCACCTTTCTTCGAAGATCTGGATCTGTAATTCTAATAATAGAAACGGCCTGCAAAAGACTGAATGATGATGTTTGATTAGCTGCCTTAAAGATTTCTTCTCGTTGTTCTTGTGTCAGTGGTTGATTTGTATAAGAACGAATGGACGTATGATTATGAAGTAATTTAAGGGTATTATTCATATGAATATCTCCTTCAATATTATTATCATAAATAAAAGTGTTAGCAAAAATAGCAATGAAGTCTTAGTTATAGGTGGCCTCATATACTAACTCAATTCAATATTACGTTACATCACAGACAATCCTCCATCAATTACATGATCAGCACCCGTTATATTAGAGGCTTCATCACTCGCAAGAAACAAAGCAAGGTTAGATACCTCTTGAGACTGCCCTAATCTTTTGATGGGAACTTCTTGTACCCGTTCTTCAATTTCTTTTTCACTTAGAGCTTTAGTCACAATGTTTGTTTGTATAGGTCCTGGTTGAATTAGATTTATCCGAATTTGATCAGTGGCAAACTGTAGGGAAAAAATTTTGAGATCTTCATCCGATGGTTTTAACAATTTCATCAATCACTTCTTGACACGTTAGAATTTGCTGAATACCACCGGCTGATTCGGATACACTTACGGTCCCATTAACCAGATCGCCATCTAACATTCCTATTTTGAACCCTTCTCCATAATATTTGTATGCTTCTGCAGGCTTTCCTTGATTAATGAGTTCTAACGCTTTTTTGCCCGCTTCTGTAGGAATGGTTCTCAAATGTCCTGTACCTGATTTAAATTCAATAAACTCTTCACTTTTCACCTTAATGATGGCTTTCTTTGTTTCCATACTAGCTGGATTTTCTTTGGTCACTATAAACCTTGTTCCCATATATACACCTTCTGCACCCATAGATAGTGCTGCTTTCGCTCCCCGACCATCTATAATTCCTCCAGCAGCAATAACAGGGATTTTTACAAGTGAAGTGATTTGTGGAACAAGGGAAAGCGTACTAATTTTATAATCACTGATATGACCACCAGCCTCATAACCTGTAACGATAAGGGCATCCACTCCTGATTTCTCGGCTTCTACAAGCTTCTCTACAGTCGGACTTAAGTCTCTGTAAACGACCTTAATGTCATGTTTTTTAAGTCGTTTCAGTTCACGATCGACCACATGTTGTCCAATGGCAATAACGTTTTTGACATTTTCTTTAACCAATACATCAAAAACTGCATTAGTAAAGGGGTCTTCTGTAGCCCCTCCCATCGGGAAAATGTAATTTACTGCAAAGGGTTTATTCGTTAAAGCTTTTACCTTGCGAATTTCTTGGGTTAACCGGTCTGCCATATCTTCTGCACTTGTTGCCTTTTCGGTTTGGCCGGCATTTGGCCCGAGTACGCCCATTCCACCTGCATTGGATACTGCTGCAACAAATTCCGCAGAGGTTATCCAGGTCATTGCAGCTGAAATAATAGGATATTCTATACCCAGTAGTTCTGTAATTCGGTTTTTCATGATTGATTTCTCCTCTTTTTAAAAAAAAATTTAATTATTACTTCGTATACCTGTTTTCAGGGTAAGGTAGACCCAAATTCCCTCGAAGTGTGTCGTCCTCATATTCCTTGCGGAAGATGCCTTTATCTTGCAAGATGGGAACTACCAATCGGATAAAATCTTCAAATCCGGCTGGATGATCCTGTCTTATGAGCAAGATATCCATAACGCCCTCTCGATACCAATGTTCTATTTTCTCGGCAACCTGCTCCGCAGATCCCATCCATTGAGGTTTCGGCACTCGATAACCTTTAGGTATCCATGATTCGATTTCCCTTAGCTTGTCTAAGGCTTCTTTTTCCGTTTCACCAACGATGGGATTATGAGAAGGCATCATCAGTAGGTCGTTTGGTGAACGCCCTTGATTTTGCACTTTACGTTTAAGTTCAGCAGTAAATGCCTTGAGATACCCAAAATCATCTCCAGGCGCCATGATGATCTCAGCATGCTGTGCAGCAATATCCATGAATTCCATGGAAGTTCCGGCTTGAAAGACGACCGGTCTGCCTTGCCGGGATCGACTGATATTTAATGGTCCCTCCACTGAAAAGTAATTCCCGGTATAATGCAGCGGATGCATCTTACCAGGGTCATAGAAGAATACTCCACTTTTCTTGTCACGTATAAAGGCATCGTCTTCGTACGAATCCCAGAGGCCTTCAACAATCTCTAAAAACTCCTTTTTCATGGGATAAAGATCTGCTTTCCTTAAATGGGACCGACTGTAAATGGCTAACCCTCCCGGATTAGAGGTGATCGCATTCCATCCTGCTCGGCCCTTGCTAATCTTGTCGAGTGAGGCTATTTGTCTAGCAACAGTAAATGGATCAGCATATGAAGTAGCTATTGTTGCGGTCAAGCCAATGGAATGAGTCACATACTCAATGCAGACAAAATAGATACGCACTCAAACATGCTTAGATAGTGTGGTATCATTCCAGGTCCAATATGACTTACGTCTGCTAAAAAGATGAGGTCGAACCTTCCCTGTTCAAGTTGCCTGGCTTTTTGAACGTAGTAATCAATATTTTCACTGGCATCTGCTGGAATAGCGGGGTGTCTCCATCCCGTGTAATTCCAACCAACGCCATCAATAATCCCTCTTATTTTTAACTTTCTTCCTTCCATTGTTGAATGATCTCTCTTTCATGAGGTTCTTTAAAGTTACAGTCAAAAAAGGAAAGCAGGTTATCTAATTGCTCTGGAAAATCATTTACCCCAATAATTCTCTGGACCTTAGCAATGCCCACATGGTCGAGCGATCAGCTGCAGAAGTCCTAATGTTTTGGAGACTTTTCTTAGCATCACTTCCGTTATAGACATGAACGAAGTCTAAAATCGAAAGCTGTAGTCTATTTCCTGTATTCACTTATCAGTAAATCCTTTCTGTGTTATATTTATTTAGCTTACTAAATATAAAAACGCAATCTTAGTTACCCTATTAAACTATAAAACGAAAACAAGAACATTATCCTTTCGCATTTTAGGTTAATTAAAACTAATTGTTTTGGTTTGTTGACACAATCATAAAGTCATTATGTTCATTTGCAAAGAGGGCAATATAAATGAACATAGTACAACTCTTTGTACCTTAAGATTAGGAGTGATATCAATGAGGGTCTGTAATGAAGGATTTGATAAAGAATTTATGGATGAAAAAAGGGATATGTACGCGATAGCATTTACCCAAAATGTTCTTTCAGGACGTTGGAAATATTTTATATTATGGTATTTAAAAGGAGAAACACGCCGTTATACGGATATAAAAAAATTTCTTGGAGGTTTATCACAAGGCTCTCTCACAAAGCAGCTTAAAGAGTTGGAGAACGATGGAGTTATTAAACGTAATGTTTATCCGGAAGTTCCTCCGCGAGTAGAGTATTCATTAACAGGCAAGGGAATCAAATTACTACCGATCCTTGAGAAGATGGAGGAATTCGGTAAGGAATACGGCGAAAAACCTTAATCTGATGAAGTTTCCAAACAAGCTTATTACCGAAATTTTGAATCCAAAGAAAACATTTTTATTTAAGTCTTTGTCCAAACTTCTTCTACGCAATCCGTGCGAATGAGTAAGGAAATCATACAACCGATTTCACAGTTAATATGGTTGCCTTTTACGCTCTATATGGTGAACGCAAAAAAACGCATGGAAGCTGTTTATGTTTATGCGTCACAAAGAAAAGCGCGGTAAAATCATAAAGGGTGCCTGCATTCAGCAAGCAAAAAATTATAATTTTTCTCAATGCTTCCTATACCGCTTTCTTATTCAAGGCCCTCATTCGTAGATATGTGGGTTTTGCAGTAAGTATTGGCATGTATGGTCAGTCATTTCTGCTGGCGCTCGAGGCATATGGGATAGCTGGTATTCTATAGATATCATTTGGCTTTTTCGTCAGCCGGTACGAGAAGTTCTTTTTGTATTTCTGAACTCAAATTACTATTTCAGGATTCCTTTTGCATTTGCAGATATAAAAGCAACAGTAAATAGCTTTCGGATGGGACGCGATCCAATTGAGAACAACGTGACCCTTCAATGTTAAACAACTGTCGACCCACTGAATGACATTAGTTCAATGATTTCAACGAATCATCCTAAAACATTTCTGCAATGAGTATGAATACCATCACGCTATTGTCTCTTCCTACAGTCTTCCTGGCTTGTTTGCTATTAGATGTTAATCAAATCGGTAATCGGAGCAAGTTCCCTTTTCGGAAAAGAAACCAAGTTCTTGTCCTCAACTCGGAAAAACTTGGTTCCTCAAAACAAAAAAGCTGCTAAGTTCCGCTCAGATAACCCTTTCCCAATGGGCTGTACCACGAAGCCAATGCTGAGTTTTTCTAACGTAGGCAGTAGTTCGTCTTCCGGACATCTTCACCACAACGAATCGCTCTCGATGGCCGTCGTAAGCGGCTTAATGGAATGCGCGCGTCGAATGGTTCCCACGCCCGCCTCCGACAGTCCCCAATGTTTATCTTTTTCCGCCTGAATTAAATCTCCTAGTGCCCAGGCTACTTTCCTCCGATTGAATAAAAATGATTAATGCGGTGAAGTTACCGCTGAAGCTTATCTTACAATCACTCGGCGGATAAAGAACGGGATCACCAGACCGATCACCGCTACGATCATTGCAAACCAAAACACATAAGCTTTTAATCTCGGTATCTCAAAAAATCTCATCCAATCTAGAGGGTTTCCTATAGCTTTAATAGGATGAAGCTAGAATAAAGCCTCTATATACCGCTGAAGGCTGTCGAGTAATATCGTCAGCCTTCCTTACATTAAATTATGAATTTTCACCCTAGAGATGAAGCCAATGCTGAAACCAAAACAAAAACCATCTATAATAGATGGCCAGGCTGTCGAGAAAGTCTCGACAGCCTTTTTTATGTTGATTTTGTTTAAGACGACACCGCGTTAATTTTGTATAATATAGGTAACTATTGCATAGAACGGACGGTGTTGATATGCTGCGATCTCATCGAGACAAACAACAATCCTTTGAATTGGTTTCTCTGGAAGAACTGGTACCACAAGATCATTTGCTTCGCAAAGTGGATAAATATATAGACTTCTCCTTTATTCATGAGAAGGTAAGCCCCTTGTATTGTACAGACAACGGGCGTCCTGCCATTGATCCTACCGTGTTATTTAAAATGATCTTTCTCGGTTATTTCTATGGCATTCGCTCAGAACGGCAACTCGAGCGAGAAATTCAGACGAACCTGGCTTATCGCTGGTTTCTGGGGCTGGGCTTAACCGATAAGGTTCCAGACCACACCACCATAAGCTGGAATCGTCGCACTCGCTTTAAAGATACCACGATCTTTCAAGATATCTTCGATGAAATTGTGCTGCAGGCGATCTCTCACCGAATGGTGGGCGGACGTGTTCTTGTCACCGATTCCACACACGTCAAAGCCAATGCCAACAAACATCAGTACACCAAAGAGCGAGTATTGCAGAATACCAAAGACTATATGGATGAGCTGAACGTAGCGGTGAAGGAAGACCGGAGAAACCATGGAAAAAAGCGTTAAAATCCCGAGAGGAAGTGAACGAAGAAAAAGAAGTGAAAGTGAGCAAAACAGACCCGGACAGCGGCTATATGATCCGTGATGGCAAGCCTGAAGGCTTCTTCTATCTGGACCACCGTACGGTGGATATGAAGTACAATCTGATTACCGATGTGCATGTGACGGCGGGGAATGTACATGATTCCGTCCCCTATTTGTCCCGTTTGGATCGCCAAAGAGAACGTTTTGGTTTTCAAGTCGAAGCCGTTGCACTAGACTCAGGTTATTTAACGACGCCAATTTGCCGAGGTTTGCAAAACCGAAAGATTTTTGCCGTGATTGCTCACCGAAGATTCCATCCTAGACAAGGACTGTTTCCGAAATGGAAGTTTGAATACGATGCCAAATGCAATGTGTATAGATGCCCAGCCCAACAGGAACTGCCTTACCGAACGACGGACCGTAAGGGATACCGGCAGTATGCGTCTGACCCAGTTCAGTGTCGGCATTGCCCACTGCTGGATCGATGCACCCAGTCTCGAAACCACCGTAAAGTGGTGACTCGGCATGTCTGGGAAGACAGCAAAGAGTGGGTACGGAGCAACCGGCTGAGCCCATCCGGGAAACAGCTGTACCGTAAACGAAAAGAGACCATTGAGCGAAGCTTCGCGGATGCCAAAGAGCTCCATGGGTTTCGCTATTGCCGTTTGCGCGGACTTCCGAACATCAAGGAACAAGCTCTCATGACGGCAGCCGTGCAGAACATGAAGAAGATAGCGATCCCACCTGGATCGCCTGGAGAAACAGGGGTAACACCCTGTTCTTCCAGATACCAGACTATTATGATGTAAAGAAAAAGAAACCCACGTCTCAAAAAGACGGGGTTTCTCGACAATCTGACCATCTATAATAGATGGTTTTTTTCACCGTGTGGATGGACGAGCACGAAATTCTGTTACTCTCAATTTTATTAGAAAAAATGCCCCACTCTACAGAATTTACAAATGCTGCTCGATGATTTACGTGAAACCTCTCTAAAAGATAAAATACACCGTTTGTTGGGTTCATATGACCAAGTGAATCAATCTAGTTGTATTGTTGCTCAATATAATCAACATGACGATTTAAAAGCTGAACATGTTCATCCTTTTCCATCAATCTTAATATACCATGGCATGAATGTAAGACTTGCGAAAAATGTTCACTTATTGCAATTATCGTTTTTTCAGCATTGTGTGTTTGACTATGTAGTCTCTTTATCGCAGAAAATACTGACGTTTTTCCTGCAGTAGATAACCCTTCGATGATTACTCCTCGAATCATATTCCACCTCTTCAAAATACTTCAGTACTCTTTCCGCCTGCCAAGGTAGCCAACCAATCACACTGGCAGCTACCTTCTTTCGTTTATTAAACTATTGTTTCCCGTTAGTTCAACAGGCTGCCAACCAAGGGCAGCCTGTATTATGTTACCTACCAATGAAATCAACAATTGTTTTTTTTATCTCATAATCCAAAATGCTCACGAACTAAATTAAACTGTTCTTCAACACTCAATTCGGGTGTTCTTTCCAGTGTTTTGATGCCATTTCGAATACAGGCACTTCTTACATCATGAGAAAATCTAATCATGTTTTTATTGCCATTTGCGATTGTTGCCGCTGGATTTGATGTAAGATTAATAACATCCAAAATCATCTTATGGTCTTCTCTAAAGAAATATAGCCTTTCTATTTCTTCGTCAGAAGTATAAAGGCAAATCATTCTTTCTTTTGGAATAAAGGGTAATATACGCTCGGGCATAATTCCTAAGTCTATAATGATTGGTTTATCAGTAGGCATTTTTAACAAATCCGTAACAAAAAATCCCATCATCTCTTCGACAATTTGAAAAAGCCAATGAACATGTTCATCATTGGGTTTATTGAACCATTTATCCCAATCTAAACCCGAATGAGGATACTGTAGGGCAGGGTATTCAACTGGATTGGTGAATGGTCTGTACTTCATCACGTTATCTTCCAGTGTTTGAAATCCTAACTCTTTAACAAATTTCTTTGTCATTGTGGACTTCCCTGCACAACAACCACCATTTAACCAATATACATGCTTTAATTGTTCCTTCAAATATTCATCATTTATTTTCATTGTAATCCTCCTCAATTTTTTAATATTGAGGGAGGTGACGGATTCTTATTGGTTTTCTGTAACTGTAAAACCACATAGTAAATCCCCCTTTCATAATCTTAATCAATCGTATTCGACATATTTTAGTTAATTCCTTCCTTCTCGTTATCCTGCCCGTTAGCGTAACAAGGCTGCCATTCAATCCACGGCAGCCTCATGGTTTAGTTTATTGAGTTGCCTCAACAAAGACCTCTTCTTTTGCTTCCCGTTTTGCGGTTTCAATCAGTGTTTAGACAATCTTTTACATATGTGAAATTTGCAACTTTCCCCTCTAAGCCTTTCCTCATCCTGGTCACTTCCTCTTCCATCATGAGCTCCCTTCTAAAGGAAGTCTTTATGCATAGGTATACTCCGGTCCCAATCGTTCGATAACTCGATCCAACTGTCTGGTTAGATAAGGCGAAACGTCACCAATGCCAGCCACTGCTTCTAACAAGGGAAAGGGTTGCCCACTCCACGGGCCTCGTGGATCAAAGACTTGTCTACCGATTCGCAATCCTCCTATTTCCTTGAAGATGTTCAATCGTTCCAATCCTTCAATAAGCAGCCCGACCGGCAGCGTTTTGTTCCTACGTCGGGACCATTCTGCCAAGAAGGACATGCCGCGTAATATATCATATTCAAAAAACCTCGGAAAGCAAGGCTTCAGCCATTCCATATCGATGACGCTTCTATTTTGTTTAGAACATACAAGACGATGCTCAATTAAATAACGTGCGCCTTCATCTAAGAAAACGACTTCCTGTTCAGTAAATTCACGGTCTGTATGCCATAAGATAGCTTCAAGCGGAGGAAGTGTTGAAACAATAGAGCTCTTTTTAGAATGAGTATAAGCTTCAGGGTCGCAGTTCAGCCCGCCATCAGGTAACTGATGCTTTAAGAGCCATTCGCGAATCCAAGGCAGTTCCTTGTCCAAATCACAGCCATACGCCATTAGAATCATATAGTATACGGCAAGTTCACAATGGCAGCAATCCATCTTCATCTTATCACTTTCACTTGTTGGATGGTCATCGGCGGATATGATGAAGGTCGGCCAGACCTGAGTTTCGAGTAAATATTTTGCTCCGACAATAGCAGACTCGGGAATTAGTTTCACCTCTCCCATTTCATAAAGAGCAGCCATATGCCACCAAGCTCCATCCCATTTTCGACGGCTGCACTCGCCGTGAGTCATCCCCAAATGGGGAGTAGATTCAAGGAACTGTATAGATTCTTCGATTGCTAAACGAATATTTCGATTTGTTTCCATCTGGGTATCTCCTTTTTGATTACCTCTACTTCATGCTTCAGTTAAGCAACGCTCACCTCGTATACCCTTCCACTCTTAAAAAATTCGATATGTTATTAACCCATCCTGTCCGTTAGCTCAACAGGCAGCCGATATTACGGCAACCTATTCTTATGATACCATCGTGTTGCGTTAATTATCTTAATCTCTAGATTTGTTACAAATCAAATTCATGAGATTAGTAAAATACTGTTTAATATGTTTTTTCGGAATTAAGATTACTTGTTGAACTAAACTGCCCGTTAGCTTAATGTAAAACGGAGCAGCTGCTGACAGCAAACTGCTCCGTTTAAATTTAAAATAATGCGTCCCAATCGTCTAATAATTGCCGCATATAAAAAATGAGTTCTTCGATGACAGAATAACTTCACGTCTTGAACAATGGAGATTTATCTGAACCACCAATCGAATCAACTGTGAAAAATATGGAGATGAAGTGTCCTCTGGGGGCTACTGTTTTTACTGAACTTGAAGTGAGACGAACAAGTGAGGGGGCGTTCCCCACTTTATTCTTAACTAGGAATAGTATACTTGTTCTACTTTATATAATGTATGCTCGATAGTTGGACAAAGTTCGGCATCTACTTTGTGAAATTTAACTCGAAAGTACAAACTTTTCAAGAAGTTCTTTATATTATTTTTTTGCTTAAAGGCATGAAGAAATTCTGGATTTTTCTCCACGTCACCAAAACTTTGGATCCATTTCTCTACATAGGTCTGACTAAGTATTTTTCTATTTAAAACACTAATTACGGATTTCACCATTCTTTCATCTTCCCCATCGGAGTAAACTCGATCTGATATGGTCATCTTTTCATAAACCAAATCGAGTATGGTTAAGAGGTCTTTTTTGTCCAGTTCGGAACATTGGGCCAGATCGTCCAAAGCATCTGCTGCATGAGCTATGGCATGAGCCCATCCTTTTTCTTCATCATACCCACGGTAATCTCGCTCCTTATGTATATTACAAAATACTTTCTCTTTGATCTGATGAATATGCTCACTTGAGAGAAATGGTGACTCCCTGTGCCTCATAAGGAGAAGCGGTATAACTAGCATAGAGAAAGATCTAGTGAAGACAGAGTCTGTATTTATTTCATCAAGCCTGAAAAGCAAATGGTTTTTATCCAAAACAACGGGTAGGAGTTGTTCCAATTCGTTTACAGTTAGAGCATTACCAGGAATCCAATTGGATAAGGTTGTATAAATTAGCTCATCACGTAATTGGGCATCTAAAGAACCGATGTTATTCATCATCTCTTGTATCAATTGGAATGTATCGGAAGGTGCTTGGTAGTCATTTGCTTTTATCAATATCAACTTTTCTTTTAGATTCATTTTACACACTCCTACTATATTGCTATTCATTTTAATCATCTCTATTTTAGTAACATTCCAAGCTAGTTCATGTATAACTGAACATCATACTTTTGAGCACCTTTGTTTACTTTGTACAGACCTAAAACTCTTCCAAAACCTTGGATTTGTCGCCATGAACCTTTTCCAGGTGATCCTCTCCCCAATAGCATAAATGGTCTAGCGCGGGCTTTAATCCCCAGCCGTAGGAAGTTAGCTCATACTGCACTTTGGGTGGGATCTCTTTATAAACCTTTCGTGCAACAATCTCATTCTTTTCCAGGCCTCTTAGTTGAGTGGTCAGCACTTTTTGCGTAATGCCGGGGATTAACCGGCGAAGCTCAGACGTCCGTTTCTGTCCTGTCATCAAATGATAGATGATTAAAGGCTTCCATTTCCCCCCATTACTTCTAATGCCGCCTCCACTCCAACTTTATACTTCTTTTGAACGCTATTTTCCCTCTTTTCAGTCATCTCTTATTCCTCCGTTAAAAGGCTGTGTTTTTCCTACATAACATTCATTCACTTCAGTCCATTATTCAGGTAAGTTTCTAGGGCATCTATCTAGGGCACTTCCATGTTCCTAAGGGACCTGTATCATCCTATAGAATTTGAAAGTACGTACTTCCAGATTATTTTAGTACTGTTATAATAGCATCAGCCATTGATCATGGCTACAAGTTAGCTGTTGAGAAAGGTAGTGAAGAATACAAGTATGAGAGTATTAAGCGTTGTTTCGCACCCGATAAAAATTCCCTGACCTCTAAGGTTGCCGATCGTTTCGTACAAGGTCTTGCCGAGGCTGGCCACGATTACGAGATATTGGATTTACATGGGATTGGCTTTGACCCTGTTTTAAAGGGAGTAGATGAACCTGACTGGTCAGCTGCGGAACAGTCCTTTACCCCTGAAAAGGTTGAATTTTTATACGAGACTTTAGACTCCAATCCCAAGCACTATGAGATGCTGCTTAACCAAGCTCATCATTTAGGGTTGAATTATGCCAAGGAACAGTAGCCTTAAGTTAAGTCTGAACTCTATGGAGTCTGTCCAAGGAAATGCGATAAAATAATAATACGAAATTGCACCTTATTTGAGCAGAGAATTTCAAATTTATTTTGAGCTTATTTTGTCAGAACGCCCGGAGCGCCCGCAACGTTTTGGGCGTCCTTCTTCCTTTTGTTCGAACGGAAATGTAGGTATTGCGCTAATCCTCATCCGGATGTTCGAGCAGCCTCAGCTTTGGCATGTGCATCTCTGGAATATACTTCAGGGATTCCTGACGAATGATATCCACATCACCGGAGTCTACCAAGCTCCCCGTCAGGGCAATAGTCTCCGGGTTCATTATTGCAATCAAGCTGGTTACGGCACGACCAGACAAAGAATGAAAAGTTGCCCGATCATGCAACTGGCGGTACAGCTCATCATGAGACATGCCAAATGGTAAAAAGGCAATCTCTCCCGTAAAGCAAGTAATACCTCTGTGGATATGTCCGCCCACCATCATGCCTGCTCCTGAGAAACAAACTTCAATAAATGTCGCAACCGCAACTGACTTTTCTTCATCATATCCCTGCTTCTGATAGAACCCATACACGGTCAGATTCATGTTGTTATCCACAATGACTTCCATCTCATGCTTTTCACGGCGGAATATTAGATTGTCTCTCCTGCCAGGATGGCAACCGTATAAGTCAGAGAATGACTCTTCACTTCAGCCTTGATGATGATGCAGGCAACATAAGAAAAGTTCTCATTGAAGCTGCACTTGCATCCTGCAGGACAACGGGCTCCCCATTGACAAGGTTCACTGTATAAATCGATTTCTGTGCTGCGGCATTTACAAGGCTGACATGATGATGTTTGCAGGTTCATCGTTGCTCACATTGACGTTTTGATAAGATGCGTAGCCGCCAAATACATGAAGTCCAAAGTGGCCTTCTGCAAAAGTACCATCCATTACATCTATGACTTTTTGTCTATCCACATAAACTACAATATGCGGTCCATTCGCTTCTATTTTCACCTTATAAGTTTGACATGGCTGAATGAAAGTCGGTACTTTCGCAAGAACCTGCCGTTCTTCAAATCCTCCATTAATTTTATAGAACAGACGGATCGCCTTCATGTTAGGGTCTAGATTCAGATAGTAACCACTGCGCCCATCCTCGCTAGCCCTGAACAAAATAGAACCTGCTCCTCCTGTTTCACCAAGCATCATGTCTGCTTCATACGTAAAATTCCCAGCCTTCTCTTTAGCGATATAATTCGCATCGCTGAAATAATTACCACGAATCCCATTCTCGCTAACTAACCATGAAGCAGCAGACAGATCTTTGGTCCATCCACTCAGGTTTGTCCGGAACTCACCACCTGTGACTTTAACGAGCACACTAGCGGATGCTTTACCATTCGGAGTAGATACGGTGATCGTGGACTCCCCTTCTTTTTTCGCCTCAATAACCGCCTGTGAATTGTCTACCACGTCTAAGGCTATTACTTCTTTATTGCTGGACTCCCACTTAAGCGGTTGAACGCCAAAACCTGGTCTGTACTCGACCATTGCCTGCAGTGTGTCCGATTCCCCTATACCCAGTTCCCGAACCCTCGTATCCATCTTTATCTGAGCTTTTGAATTAATGTCCTCATTCCAGACGGATTGAAGTTGATGCACTTTCAAGGAAACAACGTTCACATTCCCGCCTTTCACGTAAAAACTCATCGCTCTACTGGCTGGATTCGGAAATATAACATCTGAAAAGACGACTTTGCCGCCGTTACCAAAGGCTTCAACGGAAGACTCATCCACAAGAATACGCATCTTGACCCGATTATTCTCCATTTGCATCGGCGCTTCATGCTTTTTATTGAAAAGGCTGGAAAAGTCCGTTACTCCAGATGCAGTTCGGTCCACAAACATTTTACTCTCGCTTGCGGTATAACCCACAACCGTCTTCTGATTTGCACCCTCACGAAGGTTAAAGCCGAACTCGGTCACTGTGCTGGCTTCAGGGATTTCAATTTCAGCTTCAATTTCGTAAGCACCTGAAATAATGCCTTTTAGCAGGTTCCCGGAAGAAGGACTCACCCCTTTGTTAGAAGCAGAGTACAATGGTTTACGCAATGATTCCAATTCTTTAATTGGACTTTGTGCCATCCGAATTCCATCTTCGGTCGTTACCAATGATACTTCTCTCGGAATGGTTAGTTCACCTTTCCAATTCGTCGTTGGGAAAGCGAACGGATAGTCCCAATTCGTCATCCACGCCATCATCACTCTGCGATGATCAGGCATGTTAGCAAAAGACATCGAAGCGTAAAATTCTTTACCAAAATCTGTTCTTAGCACCTTACCCGCCGGATTATCATTCACGAATTTACCATCAGCTGTTAAATGACCAATAAAATACTCGGCATCTGATCCACCAGTTTTTGGATTCGCTCCCGTACTGATCATCATAACCCACTTCTTCTGTGACGTTCCGTCTACCGGAAGCTGGAACAAATCAGGGCATTCCCATACACCTCCGCGGACGTAATCCCCGTATCCCCAATTATCTGTCAATGTCCAGTCAAGTAAATTCGTTGACGTATAGAAACGAATATTATCTCCTCCGGACACAACCATAACCCATCGGTTATTCTCGTCATCATAGATCACTTTCGGATCGCGGAAATCCCAAACCCCAGGGTCTTCTCCGCTCTTACCTGGGTTCTCGATCACGATCGGGCGGTCCTTCGAATATTCCCAAGTGCGACCTTGGTCCTTGCTGTATGCCAGACCTATACGCTGGTTCCCATTCGGGCCATCCGGATTATAGGAAGTATAATATGCAATAAGGCCCTTGCCTCCTGAATCCCCGAATAAACCGGATGCATTCGTCATATCCGCAACAGCCGATCCAGACCAGACATGTCCGTGATCATTCCACGGAAGTGCAATCGGAAGCTGCTTCCAGTTCAGCAAATCTTTACTGACAGCATGCGCCCATGTGCCTCCATCCTGATGGAAGAGATGATATTCCCCTTCGAAGTAGACAAGTCCATTCGGATCACTTGCTGAACCACGTATTGGCGTGTAGTGATACTGAGGACGATATATTTCGTTATAATATTGGCTCGATTCCGTCACATAAGTATCCTGGAAGTAAGCCGTCCCCTGTTTGACGACGATTCCGATATTTCCATTCGTGTAGGTTGAATCTTTCACGTCAATCGCGGCCGTAGTGTATCCGTCCAGGAAGACCTGAATTCGATTTCCCTTTGCCTTGATCTCCACATGATGTTTGGCTCCCATCTGACTCGGATAAGTACGCAGTGAACTTGCAATTACTGTTCCTTTCGTATTCGTCAAACTTACACGGACCTGATCTCCTTCCTTCGTAAGAGTAGCTTCATATCCATCAGCTCCATCGGCGGAGGAACGAAATGCGAGAGCCGCAACAGAATCAGGAAGAAGGGTAATATTCCCTTCATACACAATATCAGCCGCCTGTTTGTTATAGATTTGCTGTGCCTTGCTCTCATGTGCTATCGTCCCTCTTTTGCCGCTGATATCAGGCTGCCATTTTCCCTTACTTGCAACCACTGTACCCAAATTACCTTTCAGATCGCTCACCACGATGTTCGAAAACAAGGCGGATCCATCCCATACATGAAGTCCCAGCTTTCCGCTTCGATACGTAATGTCCTGAACATCAATCAAAGGTTTATATTGATTGCCCCAATATACTTTTAGCGAGGAACCCACTGCCTTCACTTTGAGATGATAGATCTGCCCCGCTTCAACAGAAACTTTACGCTCCTCCTTTAATTTCCCATCTCCATTCCTTGCATCCCTTAACCGAATCAGACCTGTACCCGGAATGATTTGGAGTTTGTACGAGCTAAAGCCATCCTCATTAGAACGGAACAACAACGTTGCGACTGCCTTCGTATCCCTGATCATGACATCAGCTTCATAGATAAAATCATCGGACACCGTCTCGGAGATGGCCGTTACATTTTCTTTAGGCTGCGAAGTCAGCAAGATTCCTTCTGAAGTATACTCTAATAACCCTTTCCCTTTCACTTGCCAGCCTGTCAAATTGGTGTTTGATTTGGTTGCGTTTTCAAAAATAGAAAGCTCCTCCTTTGCCTGTTTACTTGCTTCCTGATCAGCGAACACAGCCCAACCCGTAGCCGGATTAGATGTAAAAACGCCCATTGAAGTCAGAGCTAACCCCGTTGCCATCAGAAGACATATTGCGAATTTAGATTTATCTTTCATTCCTTACCCTCTTTTCTAATGGAATTGAAAGTAGCGGTCAGCAACTCGAGCTTAACTGGACGAGTCCTGGCAGCACAATATAATCAACAATGTGATCCAGTATGACACTAGAGCTGACATAGCCGTTCAGGTTATGTAGCACAGCCTTTCGAATCAACGGGAACAGCTCTTAGCTGACTTAATTCACTTATGGGTGTTTGGATTAAGCAAATTCCCTCCGAATACGTCCTAAGCTGTATCTCTCGGGGGATTGACATGTGACCACGCCATTCTTCTGAAGGAAGAGTGGAAGCATAACGCCAATTGTTCATCCAGCCGACCCAAATCTTTCGTACGTCCTCGTTCGGAATGCCATCCCAGGTCACGGCCGCCTGCCGGTGGTTCTGAATCGTTTGGATTCACACCATTTCTATCCCCGACACTTAGCATCAGAATCCACTTAGTGATATTGGGATCTTCATCCACGTGGATTTTAAATACCTCAGGACATTCAAAAATATCTCTCGATGGATACCCGGAATATCAGAGATGAAATCGCTTGCAAAAAACCATGCCTTAAGATTGGAATACGTATAAAAATTTTACATGGTCTCTTACGGCAAGAACCATTACCCACATTGACGATTCGTCATACCAAAACACCTTCGGATCACGAAAGTCTAGCATTTTCGTTGGGAACAAAACAGGATTACCTTGCCTGTGTATCATAAGGGGTATGTTGGTAGAACAGGTGGTACTCTCCTTCATGGTAACCCATGCCGTTGGGATCATTCATCTAATTTTCCTTCGGCTAATAGTGTAATTGGGACTGTATTTATTTTTATAAAAAATATTCACTGGTTCCTTTTCTGCTACTCATCTCACCAGATAAATGTATTTCTTTAATGTTACTCACCCTCCTTTTAGGTTATTTAGGATCTTAATAGAAGTGATTCAACTAGCTTGGCAACTAAATTGGAATGCGTGCAAATAACTGCTTAGTGTACCTGAAAAATGTATTTCTTATGAACCAAAATAATCCAATAGTGTGCATTTGTCAATCTTTTTTTACTTCATTTCACATATTTTTAGATAAATGAGCTTGTTTATTTTACATTTGCACAAAAATATATTAAATCACTCGAAAACGGAAACTTTTATTTAATTTTATCTAATCGTCCTTCTTTATTTTGTAAACTAAATGTATCTACAAATGTTCACAAGTTCTTGTTCTTTCCGGCAAAGGAACCAAGCTTTTGGTCTGACCGCGGCAGCTGCAACACGTCCGATGCTCCTGCAGACGGTGAGATTTCTTTCCTATCTGGAACCCTCCCTTAAACCAAGCCTAGGTTGCAACCAGGAACGAAAAAAGGACGCTCATTAATCCATGAACGCCCTTGCTTCAGAACTCACAACTTTATTTGACACCTTAGTCACCCTATTTTGATAAATGGTGACTAAGATGCTCATGTTTATTTTATTATTCACCTCTGATTTTTACAATTTTATGCTTCTTCATTCAAGACTAAATATCCACTCATTTGCCTTGAAAAAATATTAATTCTATCGCCTTAAAAAAACGACACTACATATTTTCTGCAGTGTCGTCTTTAATCCGATTATCTTAAGTAATTTAGCGAGATAAAATCTTACTTTTCTTTTACATAATATGAACTGCAATCTTTTCATCGAGTTATTCAGCTTGCCATATATCTTTCAATTTCCAATAGGTCAATTCATTTACTAGTGCCTCTCCACCCTCCGTTATGATTTCTATGCCTAGCAATTTCTCACTCGGATAGATGCGACTTGTCATCGTAGCTTGTCCTTCATTCGCAAACATTTCAATGGATGAGCGATCCAGATATACATGCAATGTCAGCTGCCCCCCAGCATTGAAGGCTGTTTGACGTACTCCATCTGTCTTCTTACCTGATTTAGAACAATTAAGCATAAGTTTCTGCTCCGGAATAGAATATGTGATAACTGTTTCTTCTAGACCTGTTCCACGAAACTTCAAGCCTACCATGTCTGCACTTGACTTCGTGAGGTCGAACACTACCTTAAGTTCAAGCAGGTCGGCTTCAACTTCCTTAAAGTAACTTCCAGAAATGGCGCCATATTGACACAAAATATGTTCACTTTGACGAAGCAACTTCATTTCTTCTACTGGATTCATCAGTACTTTATTATTGTCACCCAACGTAACTAAACGCGGGATCGTCATTGCTCCACACCAGCTGTCTGCTTTCGTCGGCATATCCGATTCCCACATATCCATCCAACCAATCGCAATGCGGCGACCTTGATCATCTAGAAAAGTTTGAACCGCATAGAAGTCATGACCATTATCCAACTCGATGAACTCTCCATGCTTATATTCATTACTATCATAATTATAATCGCCAACATAATATCCCGTCTGGAACAAGTTATTGTACTTATCTCCCTGCGCATCAATACCTTGTGGGGAGAACATAAATATATGCTTACCGTTCAGTTCAAAGAAATCAGGGCACTCCCACATGAAGCCCATATTCTTATCTCCCTGCAGAAGCACACCATGATAGGTCCAAGTTCTAAGGTCAGGAGATGTATATAGAATAACACGCGGCAGATCTTCTTTCGTGCTGTTACCTAGGATCATGTACCATGTATCCTCATGCTTCCATACCTTCGGATCACGGAAATGCTGGGAGCTATCTATCGGAGGTTCAGCGATTACGGGATTCTGCCTTAGTTTTGTAAAATGAATACCATCTGTGCTTACTGCCACATTTTGATTTTGGAAAAAGATATTGTTTGGTTGATCAATATAGTGATGGCCAGTATAGATCAATGTCAGTTCGCCGTTATTATCTACTGCGCTTCCTGAGAAGCAGCCATCAAGATCACACGCATCTCCAGGTGCTAATGCAATCGGACAATGCTCCCAATGTACAAGGTCTTTACTCTTCACGTGACCCCAATGCATTGGACCCCAGTTCTCATCATAAGGATGATGCTGATAGAAGGCGTGATATTCACCTTTAAATTGAATTAATCCATTTGGGTCGTTAATCCAGTTTGCTGGTGCCATAATATGATAACCTAATCGGTACCGCTTGTTCATTTTCGCTTCTGCCTGTTTCAATGCTTCCTCAGCTTGCTTCGTATTGTTATTATATGTGTTCATCTGTCTTCCTCCTATGCTGTTTCAAAAAGCTTGTTAGGCTTGGGATTCAGCTTTTTCTGTTCTTTCTTTAAGGTAAAGATTGAGATTGTTGTAAAGGCAAATACGAAAACACCCATAATCACGTACGTATTTGCAAAGCCTCTAATGTCATAAGACATACCCGCGATTGGCGAGAAGATCGAAGCTCCTACCTGACTCATAAACTGGTATCCCACCAGATATAGGATCGAAGACAGACGCGTATCGAAATTAGCAGCCAAGTACTTAAATACGGAGATCAGCATGATTGGCAGTTCCAATGCGTGAATCAATTTCATAGCTGAGATACCATAAGGTCCAATAACTAAGCCTGAACCCATGATCCGGAACGCCATCAAGAACCCTGCCAATATCAGACCCTTTTTTGCTCCAATTTTGTTGACAATGAAAGGCGCTAAGAACATCATGCCTGCTTCCAAGAATACTTGTAGGGAATTTAAGTAACCGTAAACTTGATTGCCTAAAGCAACCGTTGAGAACGTCGATGAAAAGTAATTCGGGAACTGCTGGTCATACACATTGTAAACACAGGTAACACCAAGAACATATAAAATGAAGAACCATAAATGCTTATTTGCAAACAAACGGACGATTTGCTTAAAGTTAACAGATTCTGCTCGCTCCATCTCGGAATCTGTCATTTCAACTTTAATTGTCATCATAATGATAAACAGAATGACAGCAGATACGGATCCAATCCAGAAGTTAATGTTAGGGTTGATATTGAAGAGCTGACCAGCGAAAAATGTTGCTGCTGCCCAACCTAGCGAGCCCCACATACGAGATTTTCCGTATTCAAAGCCATATTTTCGGCTGACTTTCTCGACATAAGATTCGATGGCTCCGATTCCTGCCAAAAAAGAAATACCCAAGTATAATCCACCTACAATGGCGCCGAGAAATACATTGTATTGAAGTAACGGCCCATAGATATAGATATAGAAAGGACCAACAAATAAGAGTAAAGAACTGATTAGAAATAAAATATGCTTCTTCAATCCAATTTTATCTGATATATAGCCATAAAGCGGTTGCATACATAGCGCAAAGATAGCGTTTACAGTAAAGATAACACCTGTTTCAGCACCATTCAGACTGATTTCTTGCCCTAGCCAGATGGAGAACAATGAGTAACTTGCTGACCAAGTAAAGAAGAAAAAGAAGAAATAGGCACTTAGTTTCCAGTACAAGCTCTTTGACTTTCTCATATCGAACGCTCCTCTAAGTTAAACATTTAATGTAAATGAAAGCACTTCCGTATTTACAGATCGATTATATGTCAACCGCTTTCATATGTCAACCGCTTGACATATTTCTAAAAGGAAAAGAGCTCTCCTCTTTGATTTCAATTACTCTAATAAGGATAGCTCCACCTTATATCACAATGCTGAAACTATGGAAATTGTATTAAGCTGTACTAGCTTCAATAAGTTTCACTGGTAGATAGGTTTCTCGCGGGACATCACTGAATCCACCTTCAATTTCTTTAATAAGTAACTCTATGGAAGATCTCGCGATCTCCTGTATTGGTTGCTGAATTGTCGTTAATTCTGGGAGAAGATTGCGGGTTGTTTCTGTTCCGTCATATCCAATTACGCGAATATCTTCAGGAACACGTTTTCCTCTACTTCTTGCTTTAGCAATAAAAGACGCAGCCACCAAGTCATTACTCGCAAACAATCCATCTACTTCAGGATGTTCATCGAGCAAGCGTTTAATCGGTTCATCGTGATTCTGTTGGTGGAAGGGATCATGTACTTCATAGGTAATTGCCTTTCGACCATACTGCTCCATCACATCTTCATATGCTTTTCTTCTCAAGCTTGCCGGTGTTTCCAATTCAACAGGGCCATTGATGTGTAAGATATGCTTGCACCCCTTTTCAATAAGCAGTTCTGACGCCAGTTTTCCACCCAAATAATTATCCGATCCTACAACTGGGATTGAATCGGATAGAAAATGATCGATCGCAATGACGGCAATATTCTTCTGTTCGTAATTTACGATACCTCGGTTGTGTGTACCAACGATAATACCGTCAACTTGATTTCGCATAAGCATATCCACATAAGATTCTTCTTTATCCAGCTGATTCAAACTGTTACAAAGCAACAGCTTATAGCCTAATGACGCAGAAATATTCTCTATATGAAAAGTCAGCTCTCCGAAAAATGGGTTGCTTGTAGTTGGAATGATTAATCCAATTAGATTTGTTCGTTTACTAAATAATGACCGAGCCACATCATTTGGTAAATAATTCAGTTCCTGCATCGCTTTATGAACTTGATCCTTCGTTTCTTGACTGATATAGCCACGATTATTAAGTACGCGAGAAACCGTAGTCGGTGAAACTCCAGCTAATTGTGCAACATCGTTAAGTTTTGGTTTCATTGATTCAACCTGCCTTCTCTCCATGCCAAGTCTCCAATTATTCTATTATTTTAACATGGTTAAACGTGAAAAAACATCTGACCCTACGAGCCCTTTTCATTCAAATCTGTAATATCATCCATATACAGTGGTATTTGTTTTGTAGGTTGCTACTGCCTCCTTGAACCATGGATATTCGCGGCTTGAATGATTGATAACAAGGTCCATGACATCTTACTCCCTTTCGGTCCGCTTCTTCCATCAAGGTGCGAAAATCATTTAGACTCCCACACAGCGGGTATACCTGATAGTAATCAGTTACATCATATTTATGGTAACTTGGAGACGGATTAGGGGCATAAGCCAGAGGCAGTTGACCTCCAAATCCACCCCGAATGGAGTTTGCCATCGTTTAATTAATCAAGTTTTTGTGTAATTCCTTTTAAATCACTGTGTCCGTCTTGTGAACATACTTGGTTGAATTATTATTCTTGTGGAATATGGATAAATGTATCCATTTAAGTGTATACATCCCGAGATTTTTGTCATTTTATATGGACTAATATATGAACGTACCATAATGGAATGAATCTCATGTGTGATTTCGTAGAAGAAGATGGGGCTGTGTTACCGCTTTTGGACGGCATGCTTTACATGTAGAAACTGGTAGTATACAACAAAGAAGGCGCCAATCTAGCGACGCCTCTGCAGAATCTATAAGCTATTTAAATCAGTAGGTCTTAAGGTTTTTTTGAAAGTAAAACGCACAATTTAATTGATAATATGTGCTTGAGAATAGATTTAATATGTCCTAGTAATTAACTTATCGTGTTAAATACAGTTCTTCCATTTAATTTTTCACATACTTCTCTGCCATTATAACCGTTAATCAGTTCTATATGCATATGATTATACGTGGAATTGAATCGATATGTGGGAAGAATTTGGGTTAATTGTTACGTAAACATAGTATTGTTGTCATGAAATTTCATGTTGCTGAGGGTTCCACGTTTTCAGGATCGTGAAGAGATAAGATTAAGCTCTCTTTGGAATCCAACGTAGCAATCCTCTCCATATCTTCCCTACTCAATTCAAAGTTAAAGATATTGAAGCTTTCGATAATTCTTTCTTTATGAACAGACTTCGGAATCGCAAAAATTCCTCTTTGTATCAACCAACGTAAATCAACTTGAGCCACGGATTTATGATGTTTCTCAGCCATTGATGCCAATACTTCAATTTTGAAAATGTTATTTTTTCCTTCAGCAAATGGTCCCCAGGACTCAATCTGTACATGGTGATCCTTCATAAATTGAGCATTTTCTACTTGTTGTGTAAATACATGCGTTCCAACTTGGTTTACAGTAGGAACGATTTCAAGATCAACGATTAGGTCCATCAGGCGATCATTTAGGAAGTTACTTACGCCGATTGCCCTGATCTTACCCTCATGATATAATTCCTCCATCGCACGCCATGAACCATGGATATCGCCAAACGGCATATGAATGAAATACAGATCCAAATAATCCAGTTGCAGTTTTTTCAGTGATGTTTCGAATGCTTTCCTCGCACTCTTGTAACCTGTATCCTGAATCCAAAGCTTTGTTGTAACGAGTATTTCCTCTCTGGACACGCCACTCTGCTTGATGGCACGACCGACTGCTTTTTCATTGCTATACACAGCAGCGGTATCAATCAATCGGTAACCTTCCATTAGGGCATTATAAACCGATTCTTCGCAAACATTTTTATCATCAATTTGATAAACCCCAAATCCGAGTATCGGCATCTCGACACCATTGTTTAGTGTAACATTTTGCATGTTAGATCCTCCTACTTTTTAACCTCAATACCCAAGATAAAAAGAAGCTCCGATAATGTCGGGGCCTCCTCTTAAAGTTGCTAGCGACTGCTTAATTATTGGATTCAAAGCAATTTTTGCCGCCGGATAATTTTTTTATCCCTTTAACCAGAATGATATAGGTAATTATAGATAATAAACTGGTAGAAAAAATAATAATTCCAAAAGGTATGTCAGAATTTTCGCCTGCAATTCCCACAAGCGGAGACGTAACGGCACCTAACGCGAATTGTAAGGTGCCGAGCACGGCAGAAGCGCTCCCTGCAATATGCCCTTGCGACTCCATTGCTAATGTAAAAGAGATGGGTCCAATGATCCCAATGGATAAGGCGAATAAGAAGATCGAAATAAACATAGCTGATAATGCTCCATGTACTAGTACTATAAATAAGACCGCAGCGGAAGATATAAAAGACAGTATTAATCCGATCAAAAATAGTCGACTTTCCGTTACCCGGCCTGCAAGCAGCTTGACGAATTGAGATCCCAAGATAATAGCAAGGCCATTCAACGCAAACAGGATCGAAAACAGTTGCGGCGACACGCCGTATATGTTTTGATAAATAAATGGGGTACCTGCAACATAGGCAAAAACACCTGCGAACAATATGCCATTGACGAGAGCATATCCCATAAAATACCTCTTTTGGAACAAGCTGTTATAATTTTTCATCAACGAACGGAGACTGCTTGGAGCACGTTGCTGTACTGGTAAGCTTTCCTTTAACCCCCATATGGTTATCCCAGTTAATCCTATACCTAGCACCCCTAAAAATATAAATACACCTAACCAAGAGCTGTATGACATGACCGTACTTCCGGCCGTAGGGGAAATTAACGGAGCGACATTGCTTATCATCGTTAGCAACGATATAAACTTAGTCATTTCAATCCCACTAAACCGATCTCGAACAATAGCGCGCGAAATAACGAGTCCGGCGGACGCAGCAACCCCTTGAATAAATCTTAAAAACATAAACCATTCTATGCTTGGTGCAAAAGCGCATCCAATCGAGGAAAGGATAAATAATATCATGGAAATCAACAAAGGCCGGCGTCTTCCATAAATGTCGCTTAACGGCCCCATTATCAACTGTCCTAACCCTAATCCTAACAGGCTAGTGGTTAAACTCGCTTGAACGGCAGTTGCACTTGTTCCAAAAAAAACAGCGATTTGCGGAAGTGATGCAAGATACATATCGACAGTAAACGGCCCCAGCGCCGAGAATGTGGCCAATATTAGAGCAAAACCGAGAGAATTTTTTTGGGTCTTATATTTCATTCCTTTAACTCCTATGATTGATTAAATGCACATTCTTTAAGCCAACGCATTTGCTTTAGGTTTTGTCGTTTTATTACCCTGTGACAGTATACCCCTCCGATATACAAAGGGTCTTAGATAAATTTCGGAGATATGTCTTTTCCTTATCCAACTCAAGGGCACACCACCCGGCGTGCCCTTGATATTTTTTTGCTGCAATGAATCCCTATTCGTTCTCCATCGTGCTGATGTCGATGACAAATCGATACCGGACATCCGAAGCAAGTACGCGTTCCCATGCCTCATCAATCTGATTAGCGGAGATAACCTCGATCTCAGGCGTAATGTGGTGTTCAGCGCAGAAATCAAGCATTTCCTGTGTTTCCCGAATACCGCCGATTGCTGATCCAGCAAACGAACGACGATGCGGGATAAGAGAGAATACTTGAACAGGCAATGCCTCCGGCGGCGCACCGACATTAACCAAGGTACCGTCCACTGCCAGCAGTGATAGGTAGGCATTCAAATCAATTTTCGCGCTCACCGTATTCACGATGAGATCAAACGTGCCGGCCAGCTTCTTAAATGTCTCCGCATCGCTGGTGGCATAATAATGGTCCGCTCCTAGTTTCAAACCATCTTCTTTTTTCTTCAAGGTTTGAGATAAAACCGTTACTTCTGCTTCCATAGCATGAGCGAGCTTCACAGCCATGTGTCCGAGTCCGCCAAGTCCAACAACTGCTACCTTCTTGCCGGAAGCAGCACCCCAATGGCGCAGCGGAGAGTACGTTGTGATCCCAGCACATAAAAGCGGAGCGGCGACATCAAGATCAATGCCGTCAGGAATTCGAACCACGAAATCTTCCGTTACGACGATGTGGGTGGAATAACCCCCTTGTGTATATTGTCCATATCTGTCGATAGCTGCGTAGGTACCCGTATGTCCATTAAGACAATATTGCTCCTCTCCTCTACGGCAACTCTCGCACTCTCGACAGGAATCAACCATGCAGCCAACTCCTACTCGGTCACCAACAGTATACTTTGTGACTTCCGAGCCAACCTGGGCGACAACACCGGCGATCTCATGTCCTGGAACGATAGGATATTGGACTGGCCCCCAATCCCCACGAGCGGTATGGATGTCAGAGTGGCAAATACCCGCATACTTGATCTCAATGAGAACATCATGCTGCTTAAGATCTCTGCGCTCAATTGTAGTTAGTATGAACGGACCTTCCGGACCGAACACAGCACGTGCATTAGCATTAATCATATATAACCTCCAGTGAATACAATTTTATCTGTTAGTCCTTTTTTAGAAATTAGTAATGATTATTCACATTTTTTTATTAACTACCAAGTGAACATGCCTCCTTTCTAAATTTAAGTTCTCCTTTTAGGTAATATTAGTGAACCACAAAGAGCGGATAAACAAAACTTGTTGTTTTATCAACTAACGTCTATTATTATTAAAAAGAAGCCTAAGTTCAATGGTTAAAAAAGCGCAATTTGTTGAAATAACAACAACATCACGAAAAGTGTTCATTATTTTGAGTTGGTCAGGGGGAAAAGACTAAATGATAAAAGTAGATCGGAGAATTCTAAAAACGCAAGAATCCTTGAAAAAAGCCGTTATTGAACTGATGGCTGTAAAAAACTTCGATGACATTACCATTCAAGACATTGCAGACCAGGCAAACGTAAACCGTGGTACGATTTATCTTCATTATCAGGACAAATATGATTTGTTGGATAAACTGATCGAATCACACATGAATGAATTAGGCGAAATGGATGAATGGGCATGTAAGCTGGATTGGAGCAATGGACTTGTACCTTTTTTTGAGTATTTTGAGAAAAATTATTTATTTTTTTCGACTATGTTAGCCAGTAAAGGAGCCCCCTCTTTTAGAACTCGTCTTCTTGATTATGTTATGGGAGGATTCAGAGGTGAGATTGATAGAGAAAGTGGAAGAAATGTGGATTTAAATGAAGACGTTATGTTGCAATATGCTGGTACCGCTTATGTAGGGGTAATAGAATGGTGGATTAGAAATGAAATGCCGTATCCGCCACAAATCATGGCTGAACAAGTTGGAGCCTTATTGGAGAGAAGTCTATAGAGGGTTAAATAATAGGTTTAAATAGAGTCTATACTGATTGAAGATAACTGCCCGTTAGTTTATCAAAAATGGAGCAGCTACCAACCGGCAAACTGCTCCATGCTATTTTCAACTAACGTTTCTCGTTTGTTCAATGATATATCAGTAATCACTTCGCCAACTCCCTTAAATTATCCATTTATACCATAATGAACAAGATTTTCGTAGCTCAAGCCTTGTTAATCTAATATGTTCAAATTGAAATACCATTGAAAACTCACTGCCGTCCGGGTTGCTATACAATTTGGTTTACAGAAAAAAGATGTAAATAATATTGTCCTATCTCGGGTACCCATTCCCAAGCTGAACCACCCATATGGAACCCAAGTCGTTTGGTGGCATTTCTCCAATGCCATCTCTCCAGACATAATAGTCATGGTACGGATTTTCTTTACTTTTTTTGCTTCTTGAAACCAGGGATGCTCATCATATCATCCAAAGATCCGAACATCGGATCGATATCCCGATAGTCCGAAATATCATAACCAAAATCATCCTGAGGGGATTTACAAACTGGTGATAGCCAAATTGCTCCGACACCGAGTTGCTGCAAATAGTCTAGACGGGAAACAATTCCTTTCAAATCGCCGATTCCATCACCATTACTATCTTGAAAACTACGTGGATATATCTGGTATACAACGATTTCTTTCCACCAATTTTTATTTTTCATTGTTCATTACAACCCTTCCAATACACGAATAGGTGTTTTTATCTCAATCAAGTCACAGCATACAATTACTCTTTTACCGATCCTACAACAATTCCAGTCACAAAATATTTTTGAAGCAGCGGATAAATCAGCAGCAGCGGGATGACAGCGACTACGATTTTGGCCGCATTTAGATTTTTGTTTGAAATTTCAGTCAGGTTGCTGAGTTGTGCTGAGTTGGTGCCGGATTGAAGAAGTTCCGCAATATCCACGTTAAGAGACTGAATATAAGTCATTAGCGGATAATTGCTGACTTGGGTCATATAGATCAAACCGCTGAAGAAATCATTCCACGTTCCCACGATACTGAATAGTGCTACCGTCGCCAGCGCAGGGATGGACACGGGAACATACACTTTGAACAGGACCTGGAGCGGATTCGCCCCATCGATGAATGCTGCTTCTTCTAGCGCCTTAGGTACAGCAGAGAAGAAGTTCATGACAAGGATGACACTAAATATAGGGACAGCTCCCGGTAGAACAAGCGACCAAATTGTATTAAGCATATCGAGGTTTTTAATCAGTAGATAACTCGGGATCATCCCGCCGCTGAACAGCATGGCAAAAATCATGACATTCATATAAATGTTTCTGCCCCTAAATTCCCTTTTCGACTTGGAGAGCGGGTATGCCATTAAAATAATAAGAATCATGTTGAGAAGAAGTGTGAGCACAACACGTAGAACAGAAATGCCAAAGGAACGCCAGAACTGAGCATCATCAATAATTTTCGTATACGCTGCTGTTGTAAAATTGACCGGTACGAGACCTACAGCATTAGCTGACACGGCCTCGCTGCTGCTAAATGAAATCGCAACGATATTCCATAACGGAAGAAGGCAGATCAATGCCAGCAATATGACGATGGCATTGATGACAAACCGGCTAATTCGATCTTTTAGGCTTACAGAATATGACATGGGCTGTGCCTCCTTAGAATATTTTTCGGTCGGTGTATTTTTTGGCCAAATGGTTGGCGAACAATAGCAAAACAATACCGATCACTGACTTGAACAGGCCAACAGCCGTACCGAAGCTATACTGTCGCCCAACGAGCCCAATCCGATATACATAAGTATCTAGAATATCTCCCGACTCATAGACAACCGGATTATACAGATTATAAATTTGATCGAAGCCGGCACTCAAAATATTGGTCAGACTCATCACTCCCATGAGCAGGATAATAGGCAGCATACCTGGCAACGTAATATGCCATACTTTTCTCCACCAGCTGGCTCCATCCATTCCTGCCGCTTCGTACAGACCCGGATCAATCGAAGTAATTGCAGCCAAATAGACGATGGAACTGTAACCGAACTCCTTCCACACGTCTGTCCCAATAATCAGCGGCTGGAACCAGGTGTTGCTGCCGAGAAAATTAATATTCTCCAGACCGAAGAAAGCCAAAATTTGATTCACAATTCCATCCAAACTGAACATGTTAACAACCACGGACGCTAGAACTACCCAGGATAGAAAGTGTGGCAGATAAACAATTGTCTGAACGGATTTTTTAACGAATTTGATGCGAATCTCATTTAACAAAATGGAAAAAATGATAGCCATCATGGTTCCCAATAGAATCTTGGCAATGGCAATCACCAACGTATTACTAAAAACCTGTGCGATGTCCGGCAGCTTAAACATATAAATAAAATGCTTCAGCCCTACAAATTCGGAGCCAAACATCCCCTTGGCTGGTATATAATCCTGAAACGCCGTAATGACACCGACCATCGGAACATAGCTGAATACCAGCAAAAATAAAATTCCCGGAAGCATCATCAGATGATACATGGCACCCGTGCCCAACCGACCTTTTGCTTTATCATTTCCCTGTTTCATGGATGGACCCCTTTCCTGAAGAAAGGCTGCGTATCGCAGCCCTTCTAGCAGTTCATGATTATTTATTTATTGGATGCGGCCTCGTCTTCAATTTCCTGAATTACCTGGTCACCGCCTTGTTTCTTCCAATTGCTAACGAAAGTATCGAAGTAATCCAGAGATTCTGCACCAGTCACGATTTTGATGAAAGATTCCTGCTCCATCTTGGTCAGATTAGCCCATGTCTGTTTCATGCTTGGTGTAGTTCCAGAGAAAGCGGGTGTCATCCAAACGAATTTGTTTTCCTGTGTCAGTTTGTCGATGAGTCCCACTCCGTTGATACGCGAGTGATATTTCGACCAGGCTGTTACGTTATCCGTATCCATATCGCTCAAGTAGGTTTGGATACTTTCAATATTGTTCTTTGATTCGGTTGTCCGGACCTGATCCAGACTAATCTCCCCTTTAATCCCGCGAACAACGTCAGAGTAATCATCCAGCAGCGAGGTAGCCGAGTTGACTTCAATATTAAAAGGTCTGGTAGAACCGTCTACGCCGTTCTCTTGATACTTGGCGGCTTCTGGCATAGATGTTTTCACATTTTTATCATTTGCCAGTTTATCGTAGAAAAGGTTTACTATTTTAACGGCGAGTTCCGGGTGTTCATATCCTTTTCTCACAACGATAAACTGATTGGCTGGATTGGCGTGTGCCACGTGTACCTTTCCGTCTGCATCCTCCAAAGTGTAAGCCGTGAATTTCGCATTCTTATCCATCTGCTTCACGCTGCTCAGACCCCAGTCGGGAATATGCCATGGTCCAAAAGCAATACCGCTTTGGCCGTTGGTGTACAGTGCCGTAATATCATCAAATGTGCGTGTTCCAAATTGCGGGTCGATGATGCCTCTCTTGAACCAATCTGCCATGACGCCTAACATCTGCTTGGTTTCCTTTGTTGTCGAGCCATAAACAATGCTGCCATCCTTTCCCTTCATCCAGTATTGAGGGAATGCACCCTTGGTGGAGGCAACTCCCAGCATGGTATAGGCGGAACCATTATAGTCACTTGTATTCAGGGTGTTCACAAAGGGAATACCTACCGGTTTCCCGGATTGGCCAGGATCTCTTTTCAGGAATTCCTCGGCCGTTTTCTCCACATCATCCAGCTTGATGGCCCCGTCTCCGTCTGCGTCAAGTTGGATTCCCAGTAAATCCAGCCAATCCTGACGAACCCAGACCATGGTTGGCGCGGAATCTAGGGAAGTAGCCGGAAGTCCCATTAAACGTCCATCTATCGTCGCATTATCTAATGCACGGCCCTCATAAGATTCGTAAATGTTCTTGATGTTATCTGTGGCATACTGTTTGTAAATTTCCGTCATATCTTCAATCAGATCATTATCAACCAGTTCTTTGAGTTCATCCTTGGAATCGACACGCATCATGTCAGGCAGTTCCCCAGAGGCGATGGCGAGAGAAACCTGACGGCTGTAATCTTCTCCGTTGGCTTCAAATTGGTCTTTAATCTGAGCGTTAAACGTTTCTTTGACCAGCCGAGTATACGCGTTGTTCTCATACGTATCTCCAGCCGGCAGTTTCGGGTTGGCTGTAGTCACACGACCCATCGTTACGGTTATTTCGTCTTTATAGGCACTGAATGGGTCTCCCGGTGTTGCCTCATACTTGCCCGCTTCCTCCGCAGTAGGAGGGTTGAAGGAACCCCCACAGGCTACAAGGGTTGAAATCATCAGGGCAGACATCGACAGCACGGCCAGACGTCTCGTCAACATGTTTCTTTTTATGAACCATTTAGTTCTCATCACATTCGATTCCCCTTCGTTCTGAATATTTCTCTATCGTTGTTGTTTACGCTTTCATTATAAGACTCGGAGAAGACAAATCGAGATAGGGATTGAACGTCTGTTTGGATAGAGAAATGTATACGGTTTCATTCGGGATCATGAAGCCATAGTCGCCTTGTAAGCATTTATCCTACCTACCGACATACATTTGTCTATCCTTACTTACTAATCAAAGTGAAGAACAAAAAAACCGGCAGCTCCTGAAACAGGAATCTGTCGGCTTGATTAATGGATTTATAAAAGTGTCGTGTAGAATTTATCGTATCACATTCATGATGGTCTTCAGCGATGATTATGGGCTACGGTCACCTCCACAGTCACTTGATCGCCCCCTTGTTCCTTCCATTCCTCGACAAATTGATCAAATGAATCGATTGGTTCAGCGCCTAAAATAATTTTCAAAAATGTATCATGTTCCAGTTTCGATAGTTCACCCCAAGCCTTCTCCATCGTTGGAGTTCGTATATAGGTAAGGCTTCGAACTTTATGGATGTTTGGATCGAAGAAATTTCTTCCGCCTACAAGAAGCGAATAACTCCGCATAAAGCTGTCGCTGTGTTTATTCCAATAGGAAATACCATGTTGATCATAAGGCTTCAATTTGGTTTGTTTTATCGTCGAAACCAAGTTTTCCAGTAATTTGTATTCAGACTTGCCCTTGAAATCGGCGGGTGTTTTGGTTCCCATCAGAATATCCTGCACGGCCTTCGATTCATATCGTGCCTCATCTGCCGGAGCAAAGAAATTGCGGCTCAGCATAAAACGCGTACCGTACTTGAACTCATCACGAAGGTACAGATTGTTAATTTTAATGATCGCTTCGGGATGAGCATATCCTTTTCGTACCACCAAGAATGAACTTGACGGATTATCCACCTTCACATGGTATGCTCCGTTTGCATCCAGCGGGAGTGCGTATGCTTGCCAGTTCGCCTTCGGCTCGTTCTGCCAAGCGCTCGGAAGGGGCCAGTACCCAGCATAGAAACCTTGAAAGAACATCCCCGCCTGACCGTTAATGACTGTTTCCTCCGCTTCTTTGCGGATGCCCATTTCTGGATCGAGAAGGCCTTTGGCGTACATTTCACGCAGCTTGACCAAGGCGTCCTTCGTTTCCGGTAGAACCGAACCGTATACAGGTTTTCCATCTTTGCTCAGCCAATATCCCGGGAAAGATCCATATGCTGCGAAGATCGGCGTTAGATCAAAAGCAAAAGCACTGTTGTTGAAATCGTTATACAGTCCAGTGCTTGAAGCAAGGCCAATCGTATCCCGCTTACTGTTTCCATCCGGGTCATTCTCCACAAAGGCCTTGGCGATAGCTTCCAGGTCATCGGCCGTTTTCGGCGGCTTCAGTCCAAGACGATCCAGCCAATCCTGTCGAATCCAGAGCATGCTGAAGTCTTCCGCTGTCACAGAAGGAACAGCCATCATCTTGCCATCGAAGGTCACTTGTTCCATAGCCAATCCGTTTGTGCTATCGATGATTTTTTTTATTTCCGGTGATACGCTGCTATTGTATGCCTCGGTTAGATCTTCAATTTCTCCAGCCTTGATCATCTCGTTCAGCTGCACCTGATTTACAATCATGGTATCCGGCAGATCATTGCTGGCGATAGCCAGATCGATTTTCTGACCCAGATTTTCCTTCGACACCTGCCATAATACCTGGACATCAATGTTGAGGTTTTGTTTAATCATCGTTTTCCACATATTCTTCTCAAGTGTTTCTCCTCCGGATAGATCCGCGCCTGTTGGGTCTACCACATATCCCAGCCGGATGGAAACGGGATGTTCATATTTCCCCAATGGATCGGCAGTAGCAGTGTCCGAGATTGTTTTCGTTGATCCCATTGGTGATTCCCGGAAGTATGGGCTGCTGAAATATACTGTCCCTGTAATTAAGCTGACGACAAGAACACACGCAGCCATCTTCTTAATCATCGCTTTCCCTTCTTTCGCCCGGATTATTGACTCATCTGGGAGAATACGCTATTTATCCCCTCTGCCGAGCTGTCGATATTCGCTTGGCAGCAGACCTGTCAATTCGCGAAAAATTCGGCTGAAATATTTTTCATCCGTATAACCCACTCGCTCCGCAATCCAGAAAATCGTGTTGGTTGTATTCAATAAATACTCTTTAGACTTCTCTATTCGTATAAATCGGGAGTACTCATTAAAGGTTTTCCCCATCAAATCCTTGAAGCATTGACTGAAATAGCTTCGGCTGATGTTCAGTTGTTGGGACAGACCTGAAGCTGTAAAAGCTTGGTCCAAATCATTTTGCATGATCATAATCGCTTTTTTCACGGCGTCTACAATTTCTTGTGAATACGAAGTCTGTTCATCTGCCTTACGAATGCCCACAGAGGTCTGCTTGATCCAATCTTCTACCTCGTACCAGGATTGAAAAGAATGGATCATTGAGATTCTACCCAGCGTGGTCTGAGCAAAAAGGTGATTCCATTCCATAACTATAGAGTATAGCAAACCCATCAGCTGGCCTTTATGCAGTCTTAGTGATTTGAACTGTTCAATCAGTTGGTTGTAGTAACTGTCGTTGTGGGTCCATGGTGATAGGAACCAACTTTGTTTAATACGATCCATGTCTTCATCCTGCGGTTCTATTGGAAATGAGTCCTCCACATTCATCGAAACGGAAATGACAGGATCACAAGGATTGTATGCATAGAATAAGGACGTTTCTGTATAGTTCATAATCCAGTTTTGGATTTGCGACCATGTTCGCTCTTGTACATCGGACAGAACCAGCAAGGCGCCTTGGGGAACTTGATCCAGGTATTCCTTCAGTTTACGGAACAGCTGATCCTCTACGTCCATGGGTGCCGTCCACATCCAACTGTTCCGTTCAACCTCCCAACGGATCTCATCTACATTGGATGTCAGTTCAATCGGCCAGTTCTGTCCTGACTTGCGATCCAGTGAAACAAGTGCATACACATGGCGATAAAGGACATTGGTCTCACTTAGCAGCGGCAGCTTTCGTCTTGTATTCGCCAGCTCGTCAATCCGGGTATGTATTCGATGCAGCACGTGTTCGAATTGCTCTTTCTCGAGCTGAACTTTGGCTATATAATCGATGGCTCCCAGCCTAAGCGCTTCCTGGATATAATCGAAATCTTGATGCAGTGTTAATACGACAATATGTAGTTCTGGATAGAGCTGCCTGGCAGCTCGCATCAGTTCAATACCTGACATTACCGGCATCGCGAGATCCGTCAACATCAGATCGACCGGTTGGGATTTCAGAAAATCCAGTGCTTTCAACCCGTTACTTGCTTCTCCTACAACCTCCATATTGAACTCGTTCCACGGCATCGCGGAGCTTATTCCTTTTCGTACCAATTTATCGTCATCCACAATCAACACCTTAATCATCCTCAGACATCTTCTCCTTTGATAGGAAGTATGAGCAGTATACTTGTCCCTGTACCCAATTCACTTTCGATCACCAGTTGTGCTTGATCTCCGTACTGTGCCCTCAACATGCGGTGGACATAATTGAGTCCGATGCCCATCCCTACTTTTTTATGTTCAGCTATACGATTGTTCAGAAGTCTTTGAATCGCTTCCTCGGTCATACCTGCACCATTATCCTGTATTAAAATATTCAGCGTTTTGGCGAGTGTAACTTCAATTTGTATAAAACCTTCGTCACTCAGTCCATGATAAAGTGAATTTTCAACCAACGGTTGCAGAATAAAACGAGGCACAGGTATTTGTAGCACTTGATCATCCGCTGAAATACGCACGTCAAATTCAAAGTCATATCGAATTTGTTGCAGGATTAGGTACTGTCTTAGCGCATCAATTTCCTCTTCCATCGTGGATACTTGCCCTAATTTACCCAAATTGTAATACAACAGCTTGTTCAAGGATTGCACCAACTTGTCAATCTCCCCTTGTCCGTTCATAACGGCCAGCCAGTGCACAGTATCCAGCGTATTCATCAGAAAGTGAGGATTGATCTGATATAACAATTTTTCCACTTCCAAATCTGCACGGATCTTCTCTTTCTGCTGCACTTCCTTGAACAGGTCGCCGATTTGATGCTGCATATTTGAGAATTCCCCCAGCAGAAAGTCAAATTCGGGAATTTGAGTGCGGATCTGGCTGCCTGCCTTTTGTGGATTCTGAGACATTCCGTTAATTTCCGAATGGAACAGACCGAGTGGTTTGTAGACGGTCTTCCACAGAAGCCAAGCAAGAAATACGGTAAAGCCGAAAAAAAATAAAGCGACCAGTAATATTTGAAGCAGCCACTGGTTTTTCTCCTGTTGATACTTAGCCTGCGAAATTACCGATATGACGCTCCAATTCTGAGAGGAGTCCTCCTTAAACCAATGGTAATCACGGGATATTCCATCTTTTGCAGTACCTTTCGATAAGCTGGAGAAATTCTCCCCGACCTTCATCGTTTCTGGAATTTCACTGTAAACAATGTTGCCCTCACCATTCAGGATCAAATGCGATAAAGCTCCTTTGTATTGATTGTAATCCAGTATATCCTGTGTAAGTCGAAAGCCGGATTCGACGTAAATATATACATCGTCCCTTTGAGGCAGTTGTACCTTTCGCATAGCAGATAAAACGAGCTGATCATCAAATCGGTTCATACTGATATGGGGACCATAGTACGCAATGCCATATGATTTGAATAGCACAGGCAAAGACTCGGGGGAAAAACGATCTTTGATGGGAAAGTTAGCGAACTGTGTAGTGCCTTCTTTCTGGAAATAGTATAAGGTCAGACCTATATTCGGATTAGTAAACGTTACGACATTTAACTCATTCTTTAATTCATCTCTAGCCTCAATCAATTCAAATATATTAGAGGAAGGCTTCAAGACTTCATCCAGTTTCTTACCTAATGTACCTCTATATGACAATTGCTGAGTAACATGATTCAGGTTGTTAATTGAATTCTCCAGTGATAAAGTTACCTGCTGTAGATTGCTCCGAATTCCATCATTGATTTTATTCGCAAAAATGGAATCAATGGTATAGTAAGAAATTACAAATATACTAATAAAGGGGATGAACGCGCTGAGAAAAAACAATAAAAAGATTCTTTTTTTAAGTGTCATTCCGACCCATTCTCCTTAGGTAAATGAAACAGCAAGCCCCTGGTTATGGAGCTTGCTGTTTATGAACAACAGCTCTATCAATTATCGTATTCCTCATAGGCAGCGACCTATTTGAAAATTGGTGACAGCTCAATCCGTTTCATATTGAAAAAATCAGAATACTTCCATCTCTGTGAGGTCCAATTCTGTTCATAATTATAGATTGATATTCAAATATGTCAAACGCTTTCATGGAATTCATAGAGCTTATTCTCTCTTCCTCTTTGCAGACATCGATTTGTCGTGTTTAATTGCTTATTGTAGTCCTTCCGTTCATCACGAACCAAAAAAAGAAGCGACATCATTCCAAGGTTTTTCTTGTCTTTATGTGTTTTCTTCTGTTTTCGGCTCTACCTGTCCTTGTTTTTCCAGTGTCTGTCATTCTACTTAGATTTTCTGCATACAAAAAAAGGCTCCCTCCGTTGTTCTTCAAATATATATACTTGCTGAACTCCTTTGTCGGCAATTGTTTTTCCTTAATATCGATTTCAATAAAATTGTTCTCCGGCTAGATTGGGAGCAGACACCAGTAACGCGGCCTGACGATTCATATTTTTCCTTCTTTCTGAGGTTTAGCTGTAAACCTCTTGTCCCAGCACCCGATTTACAGCCTTGATAAAGGCAAGATATCTACCATCGGTATCGTTCCGATGAGGAAGTGCCAAAAGCATTGTCTCTTCAACCTGGTTTTCGTCTAACTCATAGCTGTTTGTCAGGATTTCTCTGATCTCATCGACGGGTGTACCGAGAGCAAACTTCTGAGCTGCTTTAGACATCATAATTCTCATGGATATCCTTCCGTGTCACCTTCTGCAAATCGGTAAAATCATATATTTTTTTACGGAATGCAGCACCGGCAGCACAATTGAGATCAGACCCGCAATTGTTAAAATTTCATTCATCCCCACACCTCTTTCCCTATCACTCAGTTGACAGCTTAGCCGATGAAACAGACGAACAAGGTAGTGCCCATCTCACATGCTAAACCTCCTTATCCTCCTTACTTCTGAGTTCAGCGTAACATTTTCACCATTAGTTTAGGATTAGGGTTTTCATATAGGTATAAAGATCATCTTAAGATATAGATGGCAGATGAAAAATAAAGAGATCATGCTCCATAAGAGCATGATCTCAGGCTGTCGAGAAACCCCCTGTTTTTTTGCAGGGGGTTTAAAACTGTCTTAGTGGTCTAAAAACTAGGGTCCTCAGATCGTTTTAAATCGATTTTTGTTTTAAAAGATGCGTCTCCCCATATAAAAATAGAATTGTCGAAAAGTCCTCTGGACTTTCTCGACACTCTGAGATCATGCTCCATAAGAGCATGATCTCTAATTACATAATGGTATTGTTACCTAGCCATCATCTCCAACCTGAAGCCAAACGGTAACCAACTCCGATATGTGTTTGAATAAACTTTGTTTGAGATGATGTTTTTTCTATTTTTATCTCAGCGTTGCCATAATGCCATCCTGTGCCCACCCTCTATTATATCTCTCTCAATCCTTAGTATATCATGAGCAAAATCAGTACCGTATTACGAATTTGCCTACAGCATTAAGATTGTATTAAGATCCGCTTTTATGTAATAACATCCTTAAAGAAGCCTCAAAATCCTGATTCTGTCATAGCTTTCTCAGTGGAAGGATAGCAGCACAAAATAATATAAAAAACTTTCTCAGGCTGGTTAAGTACGAATTTCAAATGATTTTCGTTTTTTTTGAAAATACAGTCAATTTTTCCTGTTTGTAAAAAAATCAAGATTGCACGTTGCTGCAATCTAGCTACAGCGTATTAAAGGTTCCACTCATGAAAAATAATACCATCCTTCGTCCTTTCCGGGAGTCCGTAGTTTGCGACAGCCGATAGCTTCGCATCCGAACCGTCTAACTGCCGAACATTGGCATTCGCCTGTGCTTCGGGATTAAAGCCAATCGTTTGCAACAACAATGCGACAAAGAGAACGATACTCCAGGTTCGTCTCAAGATGGGGCTTGCCCTCCTCCTCATACTAAACTCTCCTTTTTGATTTTATTTTACGACCAACCTCTCTTGGGAGATTAGGAGTAAATAAAAGAGGCTAAAAAAGCAAAATGTATAAGCTTTTAAAGGGGCAATCGTTTGCACATAATTGTAATTAGAGACATGATTTCACTTATTCAAAAATTTGTCAATGCTTATATTAAAGATAAATTCCTAACGGCTTCCCCACCTGCTCCTTGATCCGTTCACTCCACTTTCTTCGTTTAAACATACGCTTTTTTCTGAAATCCATCTTTTCACTGTTTTTAGCCAAAGCCATCAAAGACCTTAAAAACAGAAGTAAAAGTAAGCCGAAACAATATCATGAAGAAATGAAAGAAAAACGTAAATCCAGCAAAAGAAAGTCAGACATAAGTATTACGTTGAAAAAATCATCCCCTTTTCAGTACTAAAATATAAACTCTTAAACCCTAAAAATATGTCCCTAGCAATGCATTGACCAGTAAAAGTATGGATGATATAATCATAAAAGGAAAAAATCATTGATATAGAGCCCTGTGTTAATGGGCTTTTCTCATAGTTTATTTTGTAAGCGCGTACAATGATTATTTTCCATATATACCGTGGAGGAGGCGATAAATGAATCCATTTTATCAAAATAAATGTCTTTCTTTTTTTAACTTTTAATGCAACCGATTGCATTATCTCCCCCACTAAATATTATCAGGAGGTTGTTAACTTGCTAAGGAAAAAAACTAGGAGTTTTATTTCTTGGTTGATTATTTTATCACTTTGCTTCAACTTCTTCGGTTTACCCGGCGTAGCTTCGGCCAGTAACACCGATTATACATCCACCTACACGAATTCCACAGCAACTGCCCTTCCATCGACAACCGCTTCTATCACGTCTACCGTAACCGCAACGTATGCACCTACCACAACCCCTCAATCAACTCAAAGTGGGTTAACGGTTCACTTTAAGAAACCTTCAAGCTGGAATTCAGCGATTCGAATCCATTACTGGAATCTGAATCCGACAACCGTTCCGATAAGCGGGGCGTGGCCGGGAATCCTGATGAAGCCGGATGGAAACGACTGGTACAGCTACACCATTGCCGAGGCGACAGGCTCAAGTCTCATCTTCAATGACAGTAGCGGCAAACAGACGGCCGACTTGTCCCGCAGTGTGAAAGAGGGCTGGTATTACACAGATAACACATGGTATGATGCCAGCCCGGAAATGCCTAAAATGCCGGCGATTTCCGCCTCTCCTGTACCCAAAACTTATGATTCGTCCCAAACGGTGACGCTTTCCAGCACCAACAGTGACGATAAGATTTACTATACGATAGACGGTTCGACACCTACGACATCCTCGACCTTGTATACCTCTCCAATCCAAGTTGCTTCCTCTTTGACCATTAAGGCCTTCGGTGTCAACTCAATCGGTCAAACTGGAAATGCATCCTCTTTCGCTTATGTGATTGACCTAAATGCAGATCTGCAAGCTCCGACAATCACAGCGAATTTGCCTGCAGGGCATTCCGATTCCTCAGTGACTGTATCCTTTAACCTGAAAGATAACAAGGCGGCAACGACCAAGGCATACTATACGGAGGATGGTACAGAACCAACCACAAGCTCAAAAGTCTATATCCTCGGCAACGCGCTGGCCGGATTGACTGGACCGTCTATTCTTATCTCCAAGACCACGACATTAAAATTTCTCGTTATAGACGGTGCTGGTAATCAAACCAAACAGAGCTTTGTTTATAATATTGGAACTAAGGGGGATTTTCGGGAAGATACTATTTACTTCGTGATTACTTCCCGGTTCTATGACGGTGATTCGAGCAATAACGTGCACGCATGGGATGATGGAAAGGCGCGCAATCCAGATTCGGACCCAGCTTGGAGAGGGGACTTTAAGGGGTTGATTCAAAAGCTCGATTATATCAAAGCCCTCGGATTCAGCGCCATCTGGATTACACCTGTTGTGCAAAATGCCAGCGGTTATGATTACCATGGTTACCATGCTTTAAATTTTGCCAAAGTAGACCCACGGTATGAATCGGCGGGAGCTTCTTATCAGGATTTGATCAATGCGGCCCATGCCAAAGGGCTGAAGGTTATTCAGGACATCGTCGTCAATCATACGGGTAATTTCGGTGAAGAGAATCTGTATCCCATGTTCAAGAAAGATCCAGCTAAACCCGATACCGCTAACAACTTGGTGAAGACTACGGATAAGTTGCCGCCAAACTATGATTCCATGACACCCGATCAGCAGTATCAGGCAAGGCTCGCCTTAATGAAGTCAGAGGGGACGAACAATAACATTTACCATACAGAGAAAAGTCTCTCCTGGGAATCCTATACTGTTCAAACCGGTCAGATAGCGGGCGATTGCGTGGATTTGAACACGGAAAACCCTGCAGTTAACAAATATTTAATTGATACCTACAATCACTATATAGACATGGGTGTTGACGCTTTCCGTGTCGATACGGTGAAGCATGTGAGCCGGTATATTTTCAATAAATACTATATTCCTGCCTGGAAGACAAGAGGCGGCTCGGATTTCTATATTTTTGGAGAAGTAGCCACTCGTTACAGAGATGTCTGGAACAGTGGAATTCCAGCGATCTCGACGCCATTCTATACTTGGAAAAGCTCAAAATCGTATCCGGGCGATGGAAAGAATGACTACGCCTCCAATAAAGCGTCAGTTGAACAAGAGTGGGCGGACAACTCTACTACAGCAGGACAGCCAACCTCGAACAATGCTTTCTTAAACGGAAATACCTATCATACGCCTGACTATTCGATGAAATCGGGCATGGATGTGATTGATTTTCCAATGCATTGGGCATTCAAGACTGCACAGGAAGCATTCAGTATGAAAGGTGGCGATCAATACTATAATGATGCTACCTGGAATGTAACCTATGTCGACTCGCATGACTATGCGCCCGACCAGGCTCCGGAAAATCAAAGATTTGCGGGCACACAGGACACTTGGGCCGAGAATCTCGATCTGATGTTCACCTTCCGCGGAATACCCGCTATCTTCTATGGCTCCGAAATCGAGTTTCAAAAAGGGGCAACCATTGATACAGGTCCAAACGCACCGCTAAGCAAAACAGGACGGGCATATTTCGGCGATCACATGGAAGGTAGTGTTACGGTACAAGATTACGGCAAATACACAAATGCTACTGGCACGCTTGCGGAATCGCTCAATCATCCTCTGGCGAAACATATCAGACAGCTTAATTTAATCAGAAGAGCTGTACCGGCCTTGCAAAAAGGCCAGTATTCCACAGAGAATGTATCGGGCAATCTGGCGTTTAAGAGAAGATATACCGACAGTGCCAAAGGCATTGACAGCTTTGCATTGGTCACGATTTCAGAAAACGCCACGTTTACCGGAATTCCGAACGGAACCTATGTGGATGCGGTGACCGGTGATTCCAAAACCGTTACTAATGGCAAGATTACCCTGACATGCTCCGGCAAAGGAAATGCAAGGGTATATGTATTGAATGGCAGAGGTGGAATTGGAGAAACGGGAACCTATCTGAAGTAAAAAGCAGTATGTCTTAGTTAACTGAAGCAACCTCAGTTCGGTATTGCACCGTGCTAAGGTTGCTTCATTAAAAAGTAGATCCAAGAGAGAGTCGGATATTGCTCTGGACTAAATTTCTGGTTTTATGATTTGGAAGATGCACATCAGCAAATCGCTTCTAAAGCCAGAAGCTATCGTTGAAATGGACGAGACATACTTTCTGTAATCGGAAAAGGGCAAGAGGAACATCATCGAACGCAAGCCAAGCTATAGATGTGACTGAACCGGCTGAGCTTCGAAAGCTTGAACTGCTGCTAAATGAGAAAATCAAAGACCGCATCCGCCGAGCTGTGGTCGTATCTAAGACATTGAAATCAGATGTTTTTCAGTTCGCAGATTATATTAAATGGAGATATCCCGGGAGATGGAAGGACCTTAGGCCTGGGTGGGGAAAGCGTTACGCTGACCAGGTGAGAGTAGATCCTAGGGTTAATATTTCTGTTAAATGGTTCGGTACGTTGCAAAGACCTCAGTGGAACAGAATCCTGTCGGATACGGAGGAAGACAAATGATTATGATCGCCATTGTTATGGTGCAGTAGGTATTTTAGAATGGAGATACCTACGGAAAAATAAACGTTCTATGCGTAGTGTCATGATTCTGGCGTGTTTATGGCTAGTCATATTCACCGGGATGGAAGTTACTTATGCCCTAAAGGATCGGTGGTCCCTTGGTCTGGTTACCTCGTTTATTTTTGAGCCCATACAGAGGTTCTTATTCATCGGAGATTGAAGGAGGCCCCATGGGAAAAATAACATCGCTTCAGGTGTACATGTTCTTTGCTCAATTCCTTTTCTCATGTACGATCGGGTTCTTCATCAGCCCCTTGGTTAAAAATGCCGGATATATGTCTTGGGTGTCCGGTATTACTCGGAAGTCTAATCGGGCTTCTCATAGCTTATCTAACTTATAGGTTATGTCTTCGCAGGCCTACACATTTTCTTGGACAGTACGGAAAGGACATCTTGGGCAGAAGGATCCATTATCCGCTGTTTCTGATCGTCATCTTTGTCAATCTGTTCTCAGCCGCATTTATCATGCGCCAGTTTATTGACTTTGTCGTACAAATATACTTACCTGGGACACCGGACTGGCCTATAGCAATTTGTGTAGCCCGAGGGGTTCGTTCAGGCCCAGTTGCGTTATTTCAAAGCGCTCAAGGCGTCTTAAGTTTAATCTCAGTTCTGGCATTCCCCCTATTCGCCTCGAAAGAGATGAATATAGACATGGCCATTGCATTGGTTACAGCTGGGCAACCAGCTGGAATATGGAATGGTACAATGATCGTCGTGGCCCTGTTCAGCGAAATGGCTTTTATCGTGTATCTATTTCCGTATTTTGTAGGGACTGATAAGTTAATGAAATCCCTAATGGGGGCTACGGCTACAGCTGTTGTGGTTATACTTGCTGTCCTGCTACGATGCTTATTGTTATTTAGTTCAGAACTAACAGCAAATCTAACCTATCCGACATTAGAATTGATTCGTTATATTCATGCGGGGGTTTTCTTGGAAAATTTGGATCCGCTGCTGATTATCTTTTGGCTGTTTAGTATATTTCTAAAGATATCTCTCTTCCTGCTTATATCCGTAAAGGGATTTGCTCACTTAGTTGGAATGAATGATCATAAACCGTTTTCTTACATTATGTCTGTTGCCATGGTGGTCATGTCGATTAATATGTTCAAATCTACGGCTCACTTGGAGGATGTTACGAATCGGAGTGAGGTGGCATTTCTTCTTTTTACAGGAGTGACTCCAGTCTTATATTATCTGGTGGACCGGATTCGTTTCGGTAAGCTGAAGAAGAACACTAATCAACCAGAGACCGACAGTTAAAGAATACCTATTAAGAAGTACTTCGATATTGTAATGACAAAAAGCCTGAAAATTGGTCATCCCCCTGTCAAGTAGACAGGACTAAAAAGACATGTTTAAGCAGCAACCGCTTCTCGGTATTCAGCCGGGGAACGGTTGTTTAATTTTTTCTGAAATCTACTTTGGTTATAAAATGAAATATACTCGCGTACCTGTTGTTCTGCCTCCATCTTTAACTCCAAGGAGACTGCCGAAAGGGTTGTCCCTTTTTGGCCATGAAAAAATCCCCTCCGTTCAACAAGATTAAATCCATCTTACCAGATGTCTTTTTTCTCTTGTCTACTAAAAGGGGATAATACCAGTGCATCACTTCAGCATAGCGTTTTTTTAAATTTCATTCAATCATTGCAATTCACAATTACCCTTTTAATAACTTATCTTCTTTAATAGAAGCTGTAATCTCTTTGATCTCCACTTCATCATTCAATCTTTGCAGGTTCATTGGCATAGAGTCTAAATACTTGTACTCCCCAATCCTAACGGAGTCTTCTGTCCAATTCCCCTCTTTATCTTTCACAAAGACTTCTCTTATTTGTTACCGTCAAGGTAAAACTGCCCTGCGTCGGTATGATCTTGTCGGAGATCAGGTAACCCGTATCCGCAAAAGAGGCCTTGGTTGTTCATTGTGCACTTACGACACACCGTTAATTGTTTTGGCCGTAATGATCTACATCCGGTAACTCATCGAGCGTGATCACGTTTGGATGGTTAAACACTTTGTTCAAATGCTCCCGGCTGTTGTTTACGCCATCGGTCAGGAACTCTCCCGTCCAGGTAGTGAACCAGCTCCAGTTCGTTCCGTCACTGGAGAGTAAATCCGGATCCGGGATCGCGCCGTTCTCGGTTAATGCGACCAGCTTCTGGTTGTTCACAAGCGAGACGAGTGCATCATACTTGTCAGTGACCGGACTATAGTCGCCCGCAGACGGATAATGATCCGTACTCACGATGTCTACAACATCGTTTCCCGGGTACCACTCCGGTGCGCTAGAGTTCCAGACCCAAATCAAATTGTTCAGATCATGCACGTTCGTTAAGCGGTCGTACACCAGGTGGTAAAGTTTCTTTGACGGCTCCGGACCTTTCGCGCCCCACCAGAACCATCCTCCTTCCGCTTCATGCAACGGCCGGAAGAGCACGGGGATTTTCGCATCTTTTAGCTTTTGAAGCTGTGCTGCAATGGCATCGATATCCCGCAAAATAAGTTTATAATCCTCGGATTCCGGGTGATCCAAGGCGTAATCAACGTCGAAAGTGGTGGAATCCCCGAAGAATCCCTTGTACCACTCTTTACCGGGCTGGTCAATTAAACCCTTCGGCGCGTTCCAATGCCATACGACGGTGACAATACCGCCTTGGCTGTGCCAATCGATCGCATTCTCGATCTCGGAGGAGGAAGCGCCGTACTCGACTCGAGACGGTGAATAATCCATCAGGTCGAATCCGACAATGGCTGGCTTTTTACCAATCGCGTCCTGCATCCAACTAATGTTAGAACTGTTCTGCTGACCGGATAGTATACTCTTGCCGTATTGATCGACCAGATAGCTCATCAACGATTTGGCTTCAGGCGAAGCGTTGGGATTAACGAGTGTCTTCCTAACCTGATGCTCCTCAGTGACCGTCGATTTTTGAAATTCGGCCACCCCCCCGTTCAGAACGCCTGATCCTGCTTCATACACAGCTTCAGACACGCTAACCGGTTCTTCGGATGCATGGGCAAAATAGTTGATATTACTCTCTGCTCCTGCCGTCATTGGTAGCGAGAATAATAACGCTGCCCCGGTCAGGGAGCTGATCAAGCTCTTCGTTTTTTTGAATGAATTCATATTGGTTATCCTCCTAATGTTTATATCTTGCTGTCTGTTATCGCAAGATAAGGTCTGTTATGTGAGAAACAAGATTTTATCAAAGGACCTAATCCCACGATCTCAAGTATTTATATTCTGTTTTAGCCCCCTTTTTTTGTGCATAATATAATCCATTTTTCTAGTACACTACCTCCTTCCCTAAGGATCGGCTGGTTGACTGATACCATCAATCGCAACGTACATTATTTTTTTGTTTAGCGAGTTGATCCCATCTTCCTATATGAAAAGGCTTTTTGGCGAATCCTCAATTATATCGACATTAAGGAAAAAAATTGAAATAGTTCTATTGGAGTGAAAAATATTTCGTATAACAACAAACTATCAATTTCTGCAAAGAGTGGTAGAGACTAAGTATGTGATAAAGAAAATATTGCCGTTTCATTTTTATGAATCTTTAATTCACCCTTATGAATTTTGATTTAAATTATTGTTATTCTTGTACTATATAGTGGATTCATACTCACACACATAAGTGGTGAAAACGAATCAGTTTACTTCTTCCACGCAGCTCGAGGACGAACAGATCAAAATGAAGATAACGGATGCTGTAAAGAGGTAAGAGGAATCTACGATTATCGACGGGTCAAAGTATGGATCGAGAATACGCTTGATGAACGAGATGAGGAGTTAAGCTGTTATACGTAAGAAAAATCCTTATTACGCTATTTAATATTTAATGGACATAAAACCTATCTGCCATCAAAGACCTTTATAACAACGAGATTATCGCCTATTAGATCATGTAGAAATGACTTGAAATTTCTTTAACCATTTTCAAATCAGAGTGTTTTAAACGCTACACTTTTCGACAGGTGAAAAAGTGGAACATGTTATCTAATTAACGTCTATCCATAAAAACTAATATTCTCTGCATAAAATTAAACAACCTAAGACCGTATAAATATCGGACTCAGGTTGCTTAAATATTGCTTTTTTTATTACTGTTTACTTGATAGGGGTCATTTCAAACAGATGTCTTTTTTCTCTTGTCTACTAAAAGGGGATAATACCACGATTCGGGCTTTTAGAGTATAACTACTCAAAGAAGCATTGAACTATATCTTGGGATTAGGTAAAGATGAAAGTTCTTCCTTTTTTTTATCAAGCTGCTTCTCAATCCTTAGTAGCTCCTCTTCCGCCTTCCGATAGGCTTTCTCAGCTTTTTCAATCTGTTGCTCGTATTCCTTCCTACGCAGCATGGGAATTAAGACACAATCGTACACCAATTCGTCTCCCTGCTCTCGAATCACAGCATTTAAAAGAACGGGAAGTGTTCCGCCGCTACCCGTTTTCATCATTAAATATATCTCATCTACGTGATGATTAAGCCGAATCAACGGTAAAAAATAAACCTGAAAGAAAATTTGGCTGGACCGATTTAGCAGGGATTCAAAACTGATACCGTTTACCCCTTGTTTTTCATATTCTAACAAGCGACACAGCGTTGCATTGACGATGCGTATTGTCAGATTTTGATCCATCGACAAATAACCGCAGGGGGCATGATCCAACCGTTCGTCCATATTATGTGTGCAACTCGCTTTCCTGTATTGAATCGATTGAGGCAAGATATTCGCTGATGAGTCTAATGGTTTCATCCGGATGGCTTACGTGTGGACAATGACCGGTTGCATCCATCAGTCGGAACTCGCTCTCCTTCATCTGCTGGTGGATATAGGCTCCAGCTTCCATCGGAACGATTACATCATCGGAGCATTGCAAAATCAACGAAGGCACCACTACCTTGCCGAGTTCCTTACGGTAATCAGAGAGAAACGTTGCTTCCGCAAAACGACGGGCTACCTTAGGATCGGTCGCGCAAAAACTTAACTCAAGATCTTGAGATAATTCCGGTCGGTCTGTATTCCCCATAATGACAGGAGCCAGATAGCTCGCCCAACCTTGAAAGTTTTGATCCATCAAGTCCAATAAATCCATCAGATCTTCCCGTTCAAACCCGCCGATGTAATCAGGTAAATCGTTCAAATATCGTGCAGAAGGACCAATCAGAACAAGCCGATCAAAGTATTCCGATCTTTGAATAGAGGCCAGCATACCGATAGTAGCACCGACGGAATGACCCACTAGAATGGCATTCTTCAATTCGAGCGCTGAACAAATGTCTAAGATATCCTGGGCATACCCGTTCAGATCATGATAAATATAAGGATTATAGGCCTGCATATCGGACTTTCCCGAACCTACAAAGTCAAACAATACCAGCTTGTACTTCTCTTCGAAAGCTGGTGCGACAAAGCGCCACATGTTCTGGTCACAGCCAAAGCCATGGACGAATATAAGAGTCTTGGAACCAAAGCCCCTTACTTTGACGTTGTTTCGGATGAGAATTTGTTGGCTATCCATCGACTTTTCCTCCTGGTAACGATAAATTCTGTTCAATAAATCATTATACCACTATATCAAGATTTTTAAATTTTTCCTGACGTGCCTAATCATCTGCTTGACTCTTATCTGCGGTTCCACAAGAAGCTACGCATATCATTGGCTTAAAGGCTATCCACCGATTCACCGGTTTGATTTATATAATCGAAGAACCTAAGCTGGATTAAAGAGACTAACACCAGTTGAGTTACCGTCGCCAGTTTGCAGCTCCATTATCCATTATGTTTTTTTCGGAATTAGGATTACTCGTTGGACTAAACTGCCTGTTAGCTCTTAACAGAGTACCGATAGTCTACAATGTAGTGTAGTGCTTAAGATCAAAAATAACAGCAGCTAGCATACCGATTAAAACTATTTGATTTCCAATTTCTCAAAAAACGTAAACGTTCTAATTTAAGTATACATAAGAATATGTAGAGCTTCCCTGGAATTGCTCAAATTAATAATACATGCCGCTACTAATTGTGTGGCAGCATGCATTGGTTATGAAATGCATTTTCTATTCAAATAAAGTCAACTTTGTAAAGTGAATATTTATTAAAAGGTGGGAGCAGGTAATTCATCAATTTTTATACGAAGTAAACTATAAGGTTTTTGTCGCAGGTCTTTTCCATAATGAAATCTTGCCTGCCGATGTAATTGGTTCACAATAACATATAAGTATTGATCTGGACCAATAGAAAAAGTATCCGGCCATAAAATTCTCGGATCATGTGCGATGGTTTCCATTATTCCATTCGGAAATATCTTTCGAATACTATCGTTTTCATAGTCACCAGCGTAAACGTTTCCTTTTGCATCGGTTATCAATCCATCAGACGCACCTTTTTCTCCCCAATACTGCACATGATAACGTAAGTTGAAATCCGGTATCGTTCTGTCTCTTAGGGCTTCTGTTGAGATCGAGTATAGATGACGACTGGTTAATGGACAAAAAAATATAATTTTTCCATCAGGGGAAATCGCTATACCATCAGAGGCCAATCGAAAGGGAGATGTCGAACCATCTGTGTTTCGATTCATCAAAATTTTACCTTCCACTTTCGGTAAAAAATACGGATCGGGTGAAGTTGAATTTGCTCCATTTAACCGTCTAAACGCATTTTCATTTTCTAAATCTACGACTATAATAGCGCCTGGACCTTTGAAAGAAGAATCCGTTATATATGCGTAACCTGATTTACCAACACGAAAATCAAATCGGACATCATTCAGATACGTTGTCGGCAAGATTGCATCTTCTGCAAACGTGTATACTTTTCTTATTGTATTTGTTTTTAAATCTACAGCGACTAATTTTGCCCCTCCTTTAATAGGCTCAGAAAAATTTGGTGCAGCTGTATCCAGTACCCACAGGGTTCCCCTTCCATCAGCAATTACACTTTGGACACTGATGAAGGACATAGTGATATTCAAAGGATTTACCAAATTCGTTTCTAAATTAGGATAAGGCTGCAACCGACCCTCAACAATTTCCGCTACCGTAAATCTAACGTCATCTCCCCATTTCGGAAAGCAAATGAAGATACGCCCGGTTTCTGATACACTAACGCCTGTAGGCATAGCCCCATAAAATGAATAAACGAGTTCTAACTTACCGAAATATTCTTCCATAGGTAACATAGGTTTTATGATATCCTCCCCAACATATTTGAACGGATATTACCTATAATATGTTTAAAAACTTTTTCTAATGCCTGCCTCTTAATGATTCTTTTCTAACCGAAACATAGAAGCACGCTGGGTAGAGTAACCCTTTGCTGGTTGTTGCGCCAGTTCTCAATTTTAATTGCCGTAGCCAGGTGAATGTTATGGATGTCCTGATCGGGCGAGCTTGCGGTTTGGATGTTCACAAGAAGTCCATTACCGCATGTGTCGTAACTCCCGAAGGAAAGCGATTAAGACGTTTCATACCTACACGGTTTTCCTGCTTGATTTGATCGACTGGATCAAGCAACATTGAGCACTCATGTAGCCATGGAAAGTACTGGCGTGTTCCGGAAACCGATCGTGAATTTGCTTGAAGCTGAAGAAATTCAGTTCCTCGTCGTTAACGCCCAGCACATCAAAGGGTTCCCGGCAGGAAAACGGACGTAAAAGATGCAGAATAGATTTGTAATCTGCTCCGCCACGGTCTGCTGAAACCCAGTTACATCCCAGACCGGAACCTAAGAGAACTGCGCGAATTAGTTCGTTACCATTGCAGCCTGATTCAGAGACGGTCCCGCGAACACAACCGGACCAAAAAGTGCCGGAAGGAGCCAGCTACCGTTGTCTCCGACATCATGGGGTGAGCAGCCGTGACATGATGAATGCCCTGATCGAGGGTGAAGAAGATACGGAAAAGCTGGCTGCATTCGCCCGAAGAACGCTGAAGAAGGCTAGATACGATCACGGGGATCGCAACACGCACCGTGGAACAAATTCTGCACGAAGTCGGGACCGACATTGGTGCGCGTTTCCCCTCCGACACTCATCTCTGTTTATGGATAGGTTTAGTTCCAAGGCAGAACGAAAGTGGTAAACGAATATCCTCCAAGACTCTCGCAAAGGCAACAAATACCTTTGTTCGGCACTCATTGAAGTTGCCCATTCCGTATGCAGATCCGACAATTACCCGGGTGTTCAGTACCGAGGCTGAAAAGGCAGAAACCGAGTGGCCGTGGCGGTCGCCCACTCCATCATGACTATTGTTTACCATCTCCTCACGCGCAGCGATACAAGGAACCATTCCTGCAGCCATAAGGGTGGCCGAACTTGACAAACGAGGCCTCCCGCATCTTTGGTAATCCGGTAATCATTGTCGACGCAGGCTATAAGTTACTCGCTATGTGTCAAGCCCCTATCCCCAGCCGACCTGATATCGAACAGCAGCGAAATTTGGGCTATATTCTTGACAGTAATATTGAGAGCATGAAGAAATCCAATCTGTACGAACTGACCCGTATGGCTCTTATTCCTTATTATTCACGTGATCCCGAGACCAACGACTGTTGGATAACAGCTTTTGTGTACGTACATGGTATAGAATTCGCGCAGGTCAGTGTTATGGAGCTGGATCGCAATTTACAGATATTGATTTTGAACTCGTACAATTTCTTTGTGAGCTGGTTTCGGTAGAATTGCAAAAGAACAACTTTTATAATTGCAATCCAGGAATGATGCATAGTTTTTTGCTTTCCGAACTGCTTACAGGCGAGTTCAATGATGCTAATATTATCGCAATGCGACTGACTCATCTGGAATGGACGCTTACACCTTACCTGAGAGTGATGACCTTGACAGACTTGAAGAACGGTTTTTTGACGGGAAAGTTCAGCTGGTTGCACAGCATATGATCCAATTACTGCCGAATAGTCGTTGGATCGTGTATCAGGGACGTATTGTATTTCTCATTTCCCTTGTTGATTCATCCTGTAAAATCATTGCTGAAGACAAACGAATTCTGGAATTTCTCCAAGTAAACGGACTAACTGCTTCGCTGAGTGACTGCTTTAGTCATTTAACTTTTTTGCGAAAATATTATAAGCAATGCCTAACTGCCATCGAGATTGGTTTCCAACTTAATTCTAACAAGCCAGTGTATATGTATGAGGACTATCTCTGCGAGCATATTGGAAAGATCATATCGGAACAGAACGATCTCGCTGACTTCTGCCATCCGTTTTTCCAAAAGTTAATTGTTTATGACAATGCCCACAAAACAAGTTTGCTGCCTACCCTTGAAGCCTATCTTCAATATGTGGACACTCCAAATATTGCTGCTAAAACACTTTTTATTCATAGAAATACTTTGTTCTATCGAATCAACAGGATACATGAGCTTTTTGAGATTGATCTAAGCGATGGTGATATTCGCCTGAAACTTCAATTGACTCTTCATTTTCTAAAACTGAAAACACAACGCGACGATCCTAAAGATCAGAGTATAGAAAGGTAAGCAAATGCAAAAAACATACAGACAAAATTTCTTATCGCTACTTTGTCTGCATGCTGGTCTTTTCTATCTGTTTTCTTTAATTTTTCCAATTCCATCATTATTCAGCTTACCAGCTTTAGGCCAACTGCTGAACCGAGTACCATCGCGATGAACAGAATTCTCGCGGTATTACGCGGTTCACTGTAAAAGATCATGCCCAATATGGCTCCGCCAGAAGCTCCAATACCGGTCCAGACAGCGTAGGCCGTTCCCATTGGTAGTGTTTCCATGGCCAGGGATAGAAATAAGAAGCTCAATCCAAAGCCTGCAAGCAGGTAAAAAGCAGACAGGAAATTCCGATCTTTATGGAGCTTATTAATCATGAGAACTCCCGTCATCTCAAATACGCCTGCCAAAATTAGAAATACCCAGTTCATACGTCAGTCCACCTCTTTTCCTTGTTTCTTCTCTTTGCTCTGTATTTTGAGCCCTACAACTCCGAGCAGAAGCACCCCAATTAGCAACAATTTAGATCCCTGTACCTCAGCACCAAACAACAAAATTTCTGCTAATACAGTGCCGGCCGTTCCCAACCCGACAAATACTGCATACACCGTACCTACCGGAAGCGTACGGGAAGCCATAATCATGAGTATGAAACTTACTAAAATGGCAACTAAAGTGCCCCCCCACTCTAACCAGCCGCTGGCATGTTTCAGGCCGATGACCCATCCAACTTCGAATAATGCCGCAACTACAACAGATAACCATGTCTTGTTCATTTTGTGCTTCCTCCTTTTTGATAATGCTGCAAATGTAGTATGGATTTATAGCAGCAATAAAAAAAGCCTGAGAGAATACTGCATACAGCAGTTTTTCTCCCAGGCTTTTATCCCTCCGTGGCACAGTACGAAGACTGTGAGTTTTCTCTCGGACCAGCCGATATTACATCGCGGAACCCTAGAAAACATTTATGAATTCAATTATAGTTAACATTATACACATTAGTGAATAAATTACAATATAAAAATAATAAGAATTCTTATATCATCCTAAACTTATATCATTATTTTGGTCATTATGAAATCAATTTGTTCTTCATCACCCATATAAAAAGAGTGTGCGCCAGTTTGAACAAACCCCATTTTCTTATAAAAAGCAATGGCGTTTTCATTTTTTTCCCATACGCCGAGCCAGATTTTCTTTTTATTATGCTCCATCGCAATTTCCATAGCTTTATTTAGCAGATTTTTACCAAGCCCATGTTTTTGAGTTTTGTTTTTTATATAAATCCTCTCAATTTCGAGCGACTCATCACCCATTTTTTCAGATTGGGCGTCATTCATATTTACCTTTAAATATCCAGCAAGTTCTTCATTGAAATAGATGAAAAAGATTTCTGAAGAGACGTTGGACAATTCATCCTCCAACTGTTGAAAATTAAATGCTCTTTCCAGATAGGCTTTCATATTTTCAGGTGAATTCTGATCTTTAAAAGTATCGTTGAATGTTTCAATACTTATTTCTTGGAGTATTTGTAAATCATCACGGTTGCACTTTATTATTTTTACAGTCACTTAATGTATCGCTCCTTCATGTAAATCAATAATTTCTCTTGTTCCCCTTTTTTACAAATTCCCAGTCTTCCCCTATATTTTCTCTCACTCTTTGAAGAAGATTGAAAATGGTTTCTACTTCTCTTTCCGAAAATCCCTCTAATGCAACGTTATTGGAATAATCATTTTCTCTTTTTATAAAAGGATAAACATTGTTCCCTTTATCTGTTGGAAAGAGTTTTTTAATTTTTTGGTTATGGTTATCTTCTTTCTTTTCAATAAAGCCATTAATTACAAGTTTTTTTATAGCACGAGATGCAGTTGTTCGATCTACTTTTATCATCTCAGCTAACTTTTCTTGAATGATTCCTGGGTTTTCACATATTCGCACAAGGTACAAATACTGCCCTTTTGTAAGGTCATATTCTTTGAATTCTATATTACTTATAGAGTCTAATGCCCTTGCGATCATTCCAATTTCACGAAGTACTTCCTTCATAGTTAACTCCTTCGCACCTATTTTATTGCAAATGCAATAAAAATGATATATATTGAATTTACCTTATTTTTATTGCATTTGCAACATAAAATTATGTTAAAGAGGTCGAGTAAAGTGAGATATGTTTTTTTCGTATTAGGAATTTTTATATTATCCCTTGGAATTTCGTTCACTATACAATCAGACCTTGGGACTTCACCTTTTGATGCACTTTTGGTAGGACTGTCCATAAATGTGGGGCTTACTGTGGGAAGTTGGGAAATCATAATAGCTATAATATTGATATGTTGTAATTCGCTTTTAAAAAGACAAAGACCAGAAGTTTTGGGGTTGTTAACGGCATTTATAACGGGTATTGGAATTGATATGTGGCTTTTATTATTACACAATTTGATAACACCTGAACTATGGTACAGCAAAGTTGTTTGTTTTGGAATTGGTTTAGTTGTTGTAGGATTAGGAACTGCAACATATTTACAGACAAATTTTGCACCAATTCCAGTTGACCGATTAACATTGATCATACAAGAATTTACTAGAACAAATCTATTTTTTTCGAGAACATTCATCTACCTTATATTCTTGATCATAGCAGTCATTTTAAATGGACCCATTGGCATTGGAACTTTGTTAACCGTTTGTTTAGGGGGGCTAATACTCAATTACTTTATGCCACTTACTGAAAAAGTACTCGACCGCATATTAACACACTCTAATACATCACCAAATCATGAGAAAGATAAAAAGCATTCTATATAGAATGCTTTTTATCTTTCTCGACTAACCTGATCTGTTAAAAGATGTAATATCATAACGTTGATTTCGATACAGAAATGTACTTTGTACTTAAGTTTGTTTAGAAGAATTGGTACTGTTATTTGTCACTCAATTGGTACTTTAATTGTGTCTAATTCATTTTTATAATGTGTTTGTATTTTGAAGGTCAATTAATAAAGGAGTGTAGCTTTATGTTCTGTGGATTATCTGCTTTTCCACTCACCCCCGTTAACGAGACAGGTATTGACGAAAAAGCATTTGTGACACTGATTCAACGATTAGTTGCAGCTGGTGTCGACTCAATTGGTGCATTGGGTTCAACTGGAAATTATGCATATTTTAATCGAGAAGAACGTTTACGTGTGCTTCGACTTGCTGTCCGTTCAGCTGAGGGGATTCCCGTGATGACAAGTATAAGTGCGATTCGTACTTCTGAAGTACTTCGATTAGCGGAAGATGCACAAAGAGCAGGAGCAAGCGCAGTGTTGCTAGCCCCTGTCTCCTATCAAACACTAACGAATGAAGAAGTATTTTTACTCTATGAACAGGTAACCAGTTCACTCTCCATTCCACTTTGTGTATATGATAATCCGAGTACCTCGCATTTCCATTTTAGTGATGAGTTGCACGGTCGGATTGCTGAGCTACCTAACGTTCGTTCTATCAAGATTCCTGGAGTACCTTCTGATCCTGAAGCAGCCAAGGCACGCATTAGAAAACTACGCACGACCATTCCTCCCCATGTAACTATAGGAGTAAGTGGAGATTCATTTGCAGTCACTGGCTTGAATGCAGGCTGTGAAGCATGGTACTCGGTTCTCGGTGGTTTGTTTCCAAAGGCGTGCCTAAAAATGACCCGTTTGGCCCAGGACGGTTTTGCTGATGAAGCGGAACGACTCTCGGCGCTACTTGAACCTATTTGGACGTTATTTCATCAATATGGTAGCCTTCGTGTTGTTTCAGCAGCAGCAGAAATAAGTGGCTTGATCTCAAGTCCCAGTCTTCCTTTGCCCTTACAACCATTGAATCAATCAGCTAGAGAACACTTGGAATTCATACTAAAGGATCTTCAGTCTACAGAAACATTCTGTTGCCCATTCGGCTAATAGCTTTTCGAAGAGAAGACTACTAAGCACGTTTGCTGTAAAATTTTTCGTTATGAGTGTTGGAGAAACAACAGATGTGAGCTTCAATCATAGCATTTTTTTCGGGACTAACGCCTGTGCTTGTTGTCCTGGTAGCTACTTTGCTTTGGGAAGAGACACTTACTTTTAGTGCAGCTAGTCGAATTCTGCATCATTATCCTTCTCGCTTATCGTCGTTAGATACAAGCGAGATCTGCAAGTAGGACATTACCGAGGCTAGCAATGGAGCGTGCTGGCTATCTTGTTTCATAGCTTCACAGACCTTTCCTCGAAACAAGCTTTACTTTACGGAGTATCTATTTTGCCTATGTCGTCAAGAGATATTCCGTTTAACTCTAGCATTGATTGGAGTTATCGTAATTAAAATGATGTTTTAAACAAATTGATGTTTAAACTGCATATGAATTCAACCAGCAATTGCTAATAAAGAAGACCCGCGTTTATTGAAACACGGGTCTTCTTTTGTTAAGTTCATTGAGCTTATTCAAAGTGGTATCTTTTAAATAATCAAAACAATTCGTAACATAAAATGGAGCTAATCCATCTTATACTCTTCCCTTAATATATAATGTGCATAATCAACCTAAACTTGACGAATTTTATAATACTTAAATTTTCAAATGGAATTATTTTTGCTGTTTTTTCAATGCAGGCAAGGGCAGGCGGACAAGCCGTAACCCTCTGCACACGCAAAGTGAATTCATTGCATTTAGAAAACAGATTTAGAAAACAAAGTCGATGGAATCCGGCGAGAAGCCTTCCGGTTGCTCGTCCGAGTTCACCTGAATATCGCTTAACAGCAAATCTGGATTGATCCCAACCTGGGACAGGATCGCTCTCAAATCTCTGGTTAATCTCTCAATAGCGTCAGCTCCAAACAGCTTCGTGCAATATTCAAACGAACCCTTGATCTCCCCATCTTCATCACTCATGGACAAGGTCAAATCGAATTTGGAAATACGATGCTCCTGAACATACGGACTGAAGGACAGCATTTCAAGCTTCGCTTCCTGTGACTCCATATTTTCTAGTACAAACATAGTGTCAAACAACGGGTTACGGCTTGCATCCCGTGCTACATCCAGCTTTTCCACCAACTCTTCCAGTGGATAATCCTGATGCTCGAAGGCTTGCAGCGTACGATCTCTGGCTTCCTGCAAGTAGCTGTGGAACGTTTGGTTGTCCCTCGGCTGATGCCGGATGGCTAGCGTATTGACGAACATTCCGATCAGTGGCTCCAGTTCAGGCAACAAGCGGCCTGCTACCGGCGTACCGATGATCAAATCGTCCTGACCGCTGTATTTGGACAGCAGAACGGTGTAGGCGCTTAATAGCACCATGTACAGCGTGCTTCCGGTCTGTGCCGCAATTCGGTGCAGTTGCTCGGATACATTTGCGTCCACTGTAAATTCATACATCGCACCCTCGAAGCTGCGAACAGCAGGTCTAGGATAAGCAATTGGCAAATCCAGTACCGGCAATTCTCCGGCTAAATGCTCCAGCCAGAAGTGTTCCCGGCGTTGGTATGATTCACGCTGCATCTCCTGCTGCTGCCACACGGCGTAGTCTTTGTACTGAATTTGCAACGGCTCCAATTCCTGTCCCTCGTACAGTTGTACCAGCTCCTGCACGATATTGTTAGACGATACACCGTCTGAAATAATATGGTGCATGTCGTACATCAGGAGATGGCGCTCTGGTTCAGTTTGAATGAGACGGACACGCAGCAGTGGTGCCTGGCGAAGATCAAAGCTGCGTACAAAGGACTCGATATAGGCTTCGGCTTCGGACTCCCTAGCCTGCAGGTGTTCTACTGCAAACTCCACTTGATCGTAAACCCGCTGAACGACCTCGCCTTCCACCATTTCAAAGGAAGTCCGCAGCGTTTCATGGCGGGCTATTAACTGACGGAACGCATCTTCCAGCCGATCGGCCTGAAGCGGCCCCTCCACGGTTAATACACCCGGCATATTGTAGCTGAGATCCCCACCTTCCAGATGGCTCAAAATGTACAGTCGTTTTTGAACCGAGGAAACCGGGTAGTACGCCTGTTGCGCCGCCGCAGGGATCACCGTATAGGTGTCTGTACCGTGCGTAGCTATGAGCTGAGCTTGCTGCTCAATCGTGAAGTGTTGGAACACCTCACGCAGCGTAATCCGGCTGTCCAGTTCCTGATGGATTTTGGCCACCAGCGTCGTTGCCCGCAGGGAGTGCCCACCCACGTCAAAGAATGAGTCGGTGACTCCTACGGTGGACAGCTTCAAGACATCCTGCCAGATTTGGGCTAGTTTGGCTTCCAGCGGCGTCCGCGGTGCAACGTACTCCAGGCCTCCTTCGAGACGTGCTTCCGGTGCCGGCAACGCCTTGCGGTCGATTTTCCCGTTCGGTGTCAGCGGGAAACGATCCAGTTGTACCACATACGTCGGGATCATGTAATCCGGCAGCTTCGGCTGCAGCACATTGCGCAGCTCCGGCAAACTCAGGGACTCTGAAGCTATGATGTAGGCACACAGGTCCTTGTGTCCGTCTTCGTTTTCCCATGCTGTGACCACGGCTTTCTGAATGCCATCCACGGTCAGCAGCTGTGCTTCCACCTCGCCCAGCTCGATCCGGTAACCCCGGATTTTCACCTGGTGGTCGATCCGGCCCAAATACTCAATGCTGCCGTCTGGCAACCACCGGGCCAGGTCGCCCGTCCGGTACATCCGGTTTGTATGAGTGCTGTCCGCTTGATCGGCTGCTGCCGCATCTGCGAACGGATTCGGGACGAACTTCTCTGCCGTCAGCTCCGGCAGGTGCAGGTATCCTCGTCCGACACCTGCACCTCCGATATAAAGCTCACCTGCAATCCCGATCGGCACCAGCTGTTGCTGGCTGTTCAAGATGTACACGGACTGGTTCGCTATCGGCGTTCCGATGGATACCGTATGCTCCCCTTTTTCCAGCAGTGCGTTCAGGGACTCTACATCTTCAATCGTATAAGCAGTCGCATCTACTGTGGTTTCGGTCGGACCGTACACGTTGGTAATGACCGGACGATACCCGGGCCACTTGTGCAGGAACACATTTACCAGCTGCACGGATAATGCTTCGCCACCGATCAGGTAATGCTTCACTTCCGGCGCTTCCGTCACATTGACGCTTTCGTTCAAAATATGCAGATGCGCAGGTGTGCCGTCCGACAGATCAATCCGGTGCGTGCGGTAGTAGGCGATCAAATGCTCTCCGCTCAGACTGACGTCACGGGACACCACGTGCAGGGTGTGGCCTAACAGCAAGCTGGCAAAGATTTGCTTCACTGAAGCGTCAAATACAAATGCCGACAGCCATGCGACATGAAGCGGCTGTTCATAACGGCTGTATACTCGCTCCAATAAAGCATCTACCAGATTGCTAACACTGCCCTGCTCGATCATGACCCCTTTCGGCTGGCCGGTGGTACCTGACGTGTAAATCATATAGGCCAGGTTATGCGGGCGGGCGACAGGAATTAGATTACTCGCATCCTGTGCTCCCAGTTGAGCTTGAACGTCCTCGTCATCCAAGACTACAGCTCGAACAGTGGATGGCAAGCTGAGCGACAGGTTGGCAACTCTGCTTGTAATCACGACCTTGGCCCCACTGTCTTGGAGCATGTAGTCGATGCGCTCCTGTGGATACATCGTATCCATTGGTACATATGCGCCTCCGGCCTTAAGTACCCCCAGAATGCTCACCAGAATATCCGCAGAACGTTCCAGCAATACGCCAACCGGTTGATCTGCTTCGATCCCTTCCGCTTGTAACACACGAGCCAATTGGTTCGCACGCTCATTCAGCTCAGTGTAGGTCAGCGCGGTGGTTCCAGACACAACTGCTATCCGCTCAGGGTTGCGCTTCGCTTGCTCTTCAAAGCGTTCGCTGAGCGAACGGCCTTGCACCTGTCTGTGTTCAGCACAACGCACACTATGTGCGTTCGGGTCATTAAATACCTCCAGAATCTGCACGGTTTCTTCCGCCGTAATCAGTTCCAACTCACCCAGCTTCGCATCCGGGTTCGCCGCTACCGCTTCGGCCAAACGAATAAAGTGGCGTGTCATCCGTTCCACGGTTTCCCGTTGATACAACGCGGTTGCATACTGCAATCCGAACTGGATGCCTGCCTCTTCCTCACTGGCCTCCATCATCAAATCAAACTTGACTGGCGTTTGTTCTAAGCCGTATGGACGGAAGCTCAGGTCCGCCAGCTGCAGCTCGCCTTCCTCAGTCGTTTGCAGGGTAAACATCGTATCAAACAGTGGATGGCGGCTCATATCCCGTTTCACGTTCAGCTTTTCCACCAGCTCCTCAAACGGATAGTCCTGGTGCTCGTAAGCTTGCAGGGCACGCGTCTTCACATCCTCCACGTAGCTTCGGAAGCTTTGCTCTGCCGTCGGATAGTTCCGCAATGCCAACGTTCCGACGAACATCCCAATCATCGGCTCCAGATCCGTATGCGGTCGTCCAGCAATCGGTGTGCCGACTACGATGTCCTCTTGCCCGCTGTATTGGTGTAAGAGCGCGGTGTACGCTGCCAGCAGCACCATATACAGCGTGGAGCCTGTGTTTGCCGCCAGTTCTTTCAGCCGTTCGCTGACTTCACGTTCCAGTCCGAACACCACCGTATCGCCTGCCGTACTTCGTACCGACGGACGGGCAAAGTCCGTCGGTAGATCCAGCACAGGCAGTTCACCCCGGAAGGTGTCGAGCCAGTACGCTTCCTGACGTTGCATCCACTCTTGATGGGCTTTGCTTTGCTGCCATACCGCATAATCCTTGTACTGTATTCGCAATGGCGAAAGCTCTTCACCGTCGTATAAGCGGACAAATTCATCGGTCAGTACCCCCATGGACACACCATCCGAGACGATATGGTGCATATCGAGCATGAGCAAATGCTGCGGTTCCTGCTCGGTTCCTTGTACACCCAAATCTACCAAGCCTACCCGCAGCAGCGGAGCGGCTTTCAGATCGAACGGACGTACAAAATGCCGCACCTGTTCTTGTACTTCCTGGCTGACCATCGTGTCCGTATCCGCAGGCGCACCCTCTACCTGTACCTTCGTATATTCCACCTTGAACGGCACGGTGTCCTCAATCCATTGCATTGGCTCACTGTCCACCAGTGCAAAGCGGGTACGCAAGGTGGCATGACGGGCGATTAATTGACGGAACGCGTCTTCTACCCGTTTCACATCCAGCGGTCCGCTCACTTGCAGCACCGACGGCATGTTGTAGTTCACATCATTCGGGTCGAACTGATGCAGCACATACAGTCGTTTTTGCGCCGAAGATAAGGGGTAGAAGTTGCGTTCTTCCGTTACCGGAATGGACGCATAGGTTACTTGATCGAGATGTTCTAGTACGACTGCCAGTTGTTCAATCGTTGGCGCTTCAAAAATACTGCGCAGTGGAAGCGGCTTGTTCAGCTCCTTGTGAATTTTCGAGGCCAGCGTCGTCGCCCGCAGCGAGTGTCCGCCAATCTCAAAGAAGTTTTCCTTCACACCGACCTGCGCCAGACCCAACACATCCTGCCAAATTTGCGCCAGCTTCACTTCCACCCATGTCCGCGGTGCAACATAATCAGCTCCGCTTTGCAGGCTGCCTTCCGGTGCTGGCAGTGCCTTGCGGTCGATTTTGCCATTCGGAGTTAACGGCATCTGCTCCAGCTGTACCAGATAGGAAGGGACCATGTAACCCGGTAGCTTCTGGCTCAAAGCGCTGCGCAGTTCACTTGCCACAACTTCCCCATCGGCGACCACATATGCGCAGAGCTGCTTCTGCCCTTGCTCATCTTCACGCGCGATGACCACAGCTTCTTGCACCGCTTCCAGCTTCAACAGCTGCGTTTCTACCTCGCCCAGTTCGATCCGGTAGCCCCGAATTTTCACCTGTGCGTCGATCCGTCCCTTATATTCCAGCGTCCCGTCCACATTCAAGCGTACCAGGTCGCCTGTGCGATAGCAGCGTTCTCCGCTGCGGAACGGGCTGTCGATGAACTTTTCGGACGTCAGGTCCGGACGGTTGCGGTATCCACGTGCCACCCCGTCACCGCCGACGATCAGCTCACCCCATACCCCGACGGGCTGAAGCCGCATCGAACGGTCCACGACATACGCTGTCGAATTATGGATCGGTCTGCCAATTGGCACCGATTCCGATTGCATACCAGTGATCGCATGCACTGTGGAAAAGGTCGTATTTTCGGTCGGGCCATAGATGTTACTGATCCGCAAGGATGGATGAGCCTCCAGCACCCGGTTCATATGTGGTACGGACATCACATCACCGCCGACCAGCAGCTCCCGTACCCCCTCGAACAGCGCCAGATCCTGCTGGGACAGCTGGTTAAAGAGCGGTGTAGTCAGAAACATCGTGGTAATGCCGTGGCTACGCAAGGCCTCCTTAAGCTTGGGGGCGTCCAAAATGACATCCTGGCTCACTAGCACCAGCTGTCCACCATTCAATAGCGCCCCCCAAATTTCGAAGGTGGATGCGTCGAAAACAACAGCCCCTGTCTGTAAAATGCGCGTGTCGGCATCTAATTGCGCGTAGTTTGTATTTTTCACCAAACGTACGACATTACGATGCTCCACCATAACGCCCTTCGGCTGCCCCGTCGTACCCGACGTATAAATGACATACGCCAGATCGTTTGGACCAGACAACGATTCCAGATTGGAACTATCCTCGTGATACACGCCCTGTGCCCCATTCAGCACCAGCACGTTACCGTCGAAAGCCACTTTATCCACCAGATGGCTTTGCGTTAACAATAGCTCTGCCCCCGAGTCGTCCAGCATGTAGCGAATACGATCCTCTGGATACGTCGGATCGATGGGTACATATGCACCCCCGGCTTTCAAAATGCCTAAGATCCCCACGATCAAGTCTACCGAACGTTCGGTCATCAGACCCACCAGTCGATCCTTCGTCACGCCTTGACTGCGTAAGGTACGAGCCAGACGATTCGCACGTTCATTCAGCTCGCGATAGGTCAGCTGCTCTCCTTCGAAGAACAACGCTGGCTGTTCCGGTGTCTGCGCCGTTTGTGTCTCGAACAAGCCATGGATCGTTTGCCCGCTTGGATACTCGGCAGCTGTATCTCCCCATACGCGGAGAATTTGCTCACGCTCCTGCTCACTTACCATATCCAGCTCATGCACTCGAATGTCCGGCTTCGCCACCACCTGCTCCAACAGCTGTACCAGATGGCCCTGAGTCCGTTCAACAGCTTCCCGATCATATAACTTCGCATTGTATTCAAATCGGATTTTCATCGCTTCCTGCGGCATAACGACCAGATTGAAATCATAGTTGGTTTGTTCAATCATGCCTGCATTGCGAATTTCAAAATCCGACTCTGCACCTTCGCCAAGTTGCTCGACCTGCTCCTCCACCGGATAGTTTTCAAACACGATAATGTGGTTGATCAGATCTTGCTTTTGCTCGCTCAAGGCTTGAATTTCATATAGCGGATACGTTTCATAATCTTGAGAAGTCAGCGCCTGCTGCTGATTCGTTCTGATCATGTCAGCAAAGGTGTCCTCAGCCCCACTGCGGATACGTATTGGAATGGTGTTAATGAACAAGCCCACCATATTTTCGATCCCCGTAATATCCGCTGGACGACCAGACACTACACCGCCAAAAACAGCGTCGTCACTACCGTTGTACTTTTGGAGCAGCAAGCCCCATGCTGTTTGCAGCAATGTATTCGGGGTCACGTGGTGCTGCTTGGCCACCATTTCCATACGTCCAGTCAAATCCTTGCCCAGATCGCACAGGATATGCTCAAATTGTGCACCGTCCGCTTTCACGCCTACTTTTCCGGTCGGAATCGAAGTTTGCTGATCATAGCCGAGCAAATAATCCTTCCAGTAGGAAGCTGCTGCTTCTACATCCTGTGCTTCAAGCCACTCAATATACTGACTGTATGGAGTCACGGGGGCAAGCTTCGGCTGTCTATGCTCCACGGCTGCAAAATAAGCCTCAAACACCTCATCCGTGACTAACGCCACACACCAGCCATCCATCAAGATGTGATGAGAGCTCCACACAAAATAATAATCCTCGTCGCCTGTTCGTAAAATCGCCACGCGCATCAACGCATCCCGGGACAAATCGAACCCGGCTGCCTTGTCCTTGCGAATAAATTCCTTCACATACGCGTCACGCTCCTGCTCATTCAGATGACGCAAATCTTCACATCTGAAACCAACATCCTTACGGCGGAAAATGACCTGCACAGGCTCATCCTGCCAACCGCTGATGAAATTAGCTCTAAATATTTCATGCCGCTGCGCCAAATGATTCAAGCTATCTTGGAAAATATCCGCTTGGAAGCGTCCGTGCAAATCAAAGGTCGTTTGTTCAAAATAAGCACCTGACGCTGCATCCATCAGACTATGGAACAACATGCCTTTTTGCATCGGCGTCAACGCATAAACATTTTCCAGTTCCCCCATGTCACGAGTCCGTTCTACCAATTGATCCAGCTCGGCCATGGTTACATTTTTCAGCATGACATCGCTTGGCGTCAGCTCCTGCTGTTTGCGACCTACGCAATGCGTAATGATTTCCTGCAAACTGATTCTGAACTGTTCGGCTAACTGCTCCATCGTTTCACGACGATATTCCTGCTTGCTGTAGCTGATCGTCAATTGCAGTTCGCCTTCCGAAATCAGTCCGTTCATATCCAGCGTGTGCGTTCTAGCTGCATGGGCGCTAAGCTCTGCACCGCTAGCGTAAGGAGATACACCAATGGATTGATTTTGCATATCTTGGTCAAATTGTCCCAAATAGTTAAAGCTGATTTCAGGTTCGGTTACAAAACGCTCTTGCTCACGTGCTGCGGACAGGTATCTCAACATACCGTAGCCGATGCCCTTTTGCGGAATGCGGCGTAGTCCTTCTTTCACATGTTTGATGCGCTGTGAAAGGTCTTGCCCCACGCTCATATCCAGCACAACCGGGAATTGGGTCGTAAACCAGCCCACGGTGCGCGTAATATCCAGTTCTGGCAGAATGGACTCCCGTCCATGACCTTCCAGGCTCACGAGCACTCGTTCCAGGCCTGCCCAGCGATGAATCGTCAGTCCCAATGCGGTAAGCAGCAAATCATTCATCTCCGTGTTGTAAGCACGATGCGCCTGTTTTAACAGCTGCTCCGTTTCCTGAGCTGTCCACGTAACTGTAATGTTCTCGCTGTCCCTATTTAAGGAATGAGAAGGGGACTCGTCTTTTGGAAGCGGCTGATATACGCCTTGTTCCATTTCCTGCCAGAATGCGAGTTCTGCTGCCATGGCCGGACTGTTCGCATATTGAGACTGCCCATCCGCCCAGATGCGGAACGAATCTGTTTTGTGCGGAAAATGAGCGGCTTGTCCGTTCAATGCCTGCTCATAGGCGGTCGTAATATCCTCGAACAAAATACGCCAAGATACGGTATCCACCACTAAGTGATGAATCGCCATCAGCAAATG